>JADFJB010000054.1 GCA_022566355.1 candidate division KSB1 bacterium | reverse complement strand
CTTTTCAATATCAATGCAATCATCATCAGGAACATTATCAAAGCTGCATTGCATCTCAGGCAAAAATGAAGTTCTTTCCGCAACCTGAATTGCTTTCAGAATAGAAACCTCTCCTCTTTCTTCTGTAAAAGTGATCTTCTGAAGTTTAGCATAAAAGATAAATCCAAAAATAACTAGCATAAAAAATACAAAAAGTATTGCTATGGTCTCAAACATCTTTATTTGTGCTTTTTTCATTTTAATATAATAAAGGACATGATTTTTGCTTTAATACCTTATTATTGCTTTTCACATCTGCAATATCTGATTTCAAAAGTGAACATTTCTCTATATCCAAAGAACATGCATCTGCACGTTCTTTATACAGATCCAAATAGGTCTTTTCATCACTGATCCAATAAAAATCCTTGCATCTTGCTTTAGGATCAATTGGATTCAACGCATAATAATCGATCAAAGCTCTTTCTCTTTGAGCATAAATGTCAACAACAAAACTAAGTCTTTTATACATCTTCTGAAGATTGCATTTAAAATAATCCAAATCTTCTGAGAAAATGGCCCCATAGACTAATCTTTCATCCAGATAAAACACATCTCCTTCAGCAATTAAACTCAATCCTTGCTTCTTATAAAATACAATTCTTTCCGAAAAGATTTGAACAGCAGAAACGTCTACATCTTTAAAGAAAGAAGGTAAAGAAATGTATTCGGGGGCAGTTGAAAAGAAAATAAATTTCACCTTATCATGTTTCTTATCGATAACACTATCCATATCATCAGCACTGATCATTCTCTCCTTAAGAATCTCCTTAGGAACTTTTGAAAATACTTCGTCAGCAAATTTATTATTCCCAACAAAGATATATCTTATTTCAGGACTTGTAACATGCAGCAAATTAAGAATCTTAAAAGGAGCAGAAATATCTAATGCCCACGTTATAATTTCCCTCCCCTTAACAATGTCTGGAGCAAAAATCACCTCAAAGGGCAAGGGAGTCCTTATTCCCGTCCGCTCCCAATCTACCCCAAACCAGGCATCTCCATCTTCACAGGCAAACTTTATCTCAATTTTAGGGATCTGGATTACATTTGTCGTTCCTGTACTCAATCCGGCCCCGGTTAATATTGCTTTAAATTCTTCTGAAACAGATGCAATCAGATTGGTATCAGAAACCTCCTTTTGTTTAAAGACTAACCCAACAAAAAAAAGGAGAATGATTGCTCCTGCAATCGTAACAAAAATCCAATTGAATTGTACGGAAAGTTGAGCTTTCCTCATCCTGCATCCCATTTACTTATAAGTGCTGATTTTCCTTTACCTTCTAATCTAATCACAATTCTTCCATTGACAGTTCTTAAACACAAATAACCATCATCTACATCAATAGAAGGAACTTTAATGGATTTTGGAGAAGGTGGAATCAAAAATACATTTTCTGTCTGATCTGTCCAGGCATCACAAACAATAGGATTATAATCTGGATGATTTAGCTGACATAATCCAAACAGCTCAGGAGATTTCTTGAAATCCACAAAACACACTTGCTGATGATTTGAAGGAACATACAACTCCAGCTTTTTTACACTTCCAAAATCAGTAGCAATACTCCTGATTTGAGTCTGTAGTTGAGTTTCGAATCTAATAAGGGATATTTCTTCAGTCCTTACGGTTAAATTGGTAATGGCCTTATAACCATACAAAAATATCAATGATGCAATAACTATTGCTAAAATAAAGATAAAGATTTGTGATGCAAATTGCGCTTTTTTGGATTTTCTTCTTATTTTAATCCCCTCTTTTTTGTTGCAAGTACCCTGGAAAAACAATTCAAAGTAATCTTTCATCCATAATAAGGAGAAATGTATGAAAAAACGAGCACCATTTATTTTGATCAGTTTACTGATGCTGGTTTGCATAGTAAACGCCCAGGAACCGATACACTGGCAAAAAATATCGGAAATTAAAGCCGAGGGATTTAATCATTCCCAGGTTATGGAGTTGTTGAGTTATCTCACGGATGTCCATGGTCCACGTTTGACCGGATCGCCTGGTTTAGCATCAGCCAACGAATGGATTGTGGAAAAGTTAAACGAATGGGGGTTAACAAATACAAATATTGAAGCCTGGGGCACGTTTGGTCATGGATGGACAAATGAGAGAGTTTATGTAGCTATGACAGCGCCACAATATATGCCTATGATCGCCTATCCAAAAGCATGGACACCTGGGACTAATGGTGTCATTAAGGGTTCTCCGGTTCTTCTCACAATTAACTCCGAGGAAGATCTGGATCAGTATAAAGGCACATTAAATGGTAAAATTGTTCTTGTCCAGGCAGCCCGGGATGCAAATAACCATTTTGAAGCCGATGCTACAAGACGATCTGAAGAAGATTTAACTGAATTAATGCAAGCCCCCATACCCGGCGCCAGATCACGCTTCGCAGGTCGAAGAGCTGAGTTTAGGCAAAGGAGAGCTTTGCGAAATAAAACGACCAAATTTTTTAAGGATGAAGGTGTGGCAGTTCTGGTAGAACCCAGCCGTGGAGAGCATGGTACTGTTTTTGTTAGTCGAGGAGGCTCCCAAAGCTTAACGGCTCAACCTACACTTCCTTCCCTGGTAGTAGCAGTCGAACAGTACAACCGGATCGCCAGGCTTTTGGATATGGATATGCCTGTTTCAATGGAAATCGATATTCAAAATACATTCCATAAGGAGGATTCACTGGCATACAATGTTGTTGGTGAAATCCCGGGTACCGATAAGAAATTGAAAAAAGAATTGGTCATGTTGGGTGGACATCTTGATTCATGGCATTCATCCACTGGCGCGACTGATAATGCTTCAGGTTGCGCAGTTGCTATGGAAGCTGTCCGAATTTTACAAGAACTTGGCATCAAACCACGCCGAACCATTCGTATCGCTTTATGGAGTGGTGAAGAACAAGGACTGCTCGGTTCCCGGGCATATGTGAAAAATCACTTTGCAGATAGAAGAACCATGGATCTGAAAAAAGACCATAAAAATTTCTCGGTTTATTTTAATATGGACAACGGTACCGGAAAATTCCGTGGTGTCTATCTGCAAGGCAACGATGCTGTTCGCCCGATTTTCGAACAATGGTTGAAACCATTTCACGATCTTGGCGCAAAAACGCTGACAATTCGTACTACCGGTGGTACAGACCACTTAGCATTTGATGCAGTGGGTCTGCCGGGATTTCAATTCATCCAGGATCGGATTGAGTATAGCACTCGTACTCATCACACAAATATGGATGCTTACGATTACACAATCAACAGTGACCTGATGCAAAATGCGGTTATCATGGCGTCTTTTGTTTATCATGCGGCTATGCGGGATGATAAAATTCCGCGGAAAGCGTTACCAACAGTTCAGTCGCAAACAGCGCAACGGTTTTAGATTTACCATTCTATTCGATGAAATAGAATAGTAATAAAGGGTTTGTTTCAAATTCACAGAGACAAACCCTTTTTTGTTAACCCTAATTTCAAACCATTTTAGTTTTTCTTCGAGCCTTTGGATGAAGTAGTTGAAAAAAGGATCATCCTAATAATGCGTACTTATTCTTGCCACAGACTAACACAGACTAAAGCGTAAAACATTATGTCAGGATGAAGAATATTACAAAATGATATGTATCCACCTTTTTATGTATCCGTCAGCCAACGGATATGTTCAAATAAGGGAACTTCATTTCTACAATAATTAAACATCTACGATGTTTTTAGTTATGCAAGATCTTATAAATCCATCCTAAACGAGGATAACTCAAATCTGTGGATAGCACATTCCTTATGAGTTAAGTTATAAATCGATCATAAATAACCTCGTAGAGGTTTTATTTTTGTAGATATAGAGTTGATCAAGGTTTTCCAATCCTCGTAGAGGATTAATAATTATAAAAGGAAGCAAATATGGCCAACATGACGCTCGAAATTAAAGATTATTTACAACTTATCCCTGCTGTAAAACATGCTCCTGAAAAATATCTATGGTCCTCTTACGATGCAGAAGCGGATGTGCTTTATATTAACTTCAAGAAACCCAGCCATGCTACTGACAGTGAATTGACGGATAATGATATTATTATTCGATATGAAAAAGATAAAATAATAGGTCTAACTATTTTGAATGCAAGTACACGTTAATGATACCATCGCTTAGAGCGATGGTATCATTTTTGACCAAGGAATAAAATGAGAAGAAGAAAATTCTTAATAATTGGCGGTGCCGGAGTTGGCGCATTATTCATTCCCGTTCATTTAAACAGCAAAACATTTAACGGCGCCATCACATCGATTCCAACCAGTGACAAAAAAGCCCTGGCGGATATTGCCCTCAATACGGGAACAAAAAACGGGGCAACCTATGTCGATATTCGTATCGGGAGATATTTAAACCAATTCGTCATTACCAGGGAAAACAAAGTCCAAAATATCCGTAATACCGAATCATTCGGCGCCGGAGTTCGTGTAATCGCAAACGGAACCTGGGGTTTTGCCTCTACAAGTAATGTGACAAAAGATGACATTGCAGAAATTACTAATCAGGCAGTCGCGATAGCAAAAGCAAACTCTAAAATTCAGGAAGAACCGGTTCAATTAGCTTCTGATAACGGACATGGGGAAGTTACCTGGAAAACACCCATTGAGAAAAATGCATTCGATATACCCATTTCCGAAAAAGTAGACTTGCTTATGGCCGTCAATGCAGCTGCACTGGATAACGGCGCCAAGTTCGTCAATTCTCGCCTGTTTATGGTAAACGAGCAAAAATACTTTGCCTCAACAGACGGTTCTTACATCGACCAGGACATCCATAGGATGTGGCCGACATTTACAGTTACCGGTATAGATTCTTCAACCGGTAAGTTCGAAACCCGGAACTCTCTAAGTTCACCTATGGGTATGGGCTTTGAATACATGGATATCCGCGAATCCGCCAAAATTCACGGCGTTACGACTAGATATGGATTTCACTATGATATGCAGGAAGATGCTGTGCTAGCCGCAAAGCAGGTTGTGGAAAAATTCAAAGCTAAATCGGTTGAGGCTGGAAAGTATGACCTGGTCCTGGATCCGACCCACCTTTTCCTTACCATTCACGAATCGGTCGGACATCCCCTGGAATTGGATCGTGTGCTTGGTTATGAAGCCAATTTTGCCGGAACCAGTTTTGCCACACTGGATAAATGGCAATCAAAATCGTTTAACTATGGCAGCAAAATCGTTAATTTTTTTGCAGATAAAACCCAAAAAGGCTCCCTCGCAGCAGTTGGTTACGATGATGAAGGCGTCAAGTGCAAGCGCTGGGATTTGGTAAAAGATGGCATTTTGGTGAACTACCAGGCCATCCGCGACCAGGTACATATTTTGGGAGAAAAGGAATCCCACGGCTGCTGTTATGCGGATAGCTGGAGTTCAATCCAGTTTCAACGCATGCCCAATGTTTCTTTAGCTGCAGGAAAGGAAAAACTTTCGGTCGATGAAATGATCAAAGATGTTGAAAAGGGCATCTATATTATGGGCCGGGGTTCTTATTCAATTGACCAGCAGCGCTATAATTTCCAATTTGGCGGTCAGTTGTTTTATGAGATTAAAAACGGTGAAATTACCGGCATCCTTCGCGACGTCGCTTATCAATCCAATACCCAGGAATTCTGGAATTCCTGCGTCCAAATTTGCGATGAGCGTGATTATCGGTTCGGTGGTTCGTTTTTTGACGGCAAGGGACAACCCGGCCAGATCAGCGCTGTTTCACATGGCTGCTCGACATCCAGGTTCAACGGAGTAAATGTAATTAACACAGAACGAAAAGTATAATTGAGAATTGATCATAAAAAATTAAGGGTTTAACATTATGGCAATATTATCAAAAGACGATGCACGTGCAATTCTTGAAAAAGCCATGAGCTTCTCGAAAGCCGACGGCTTTGAGTCTAACGTGAACGGTAATGTTGGCGGAAATATTCGATATGCCCGTAATACAGTGACAACCAGCGGGAGAGAGAGCGATCTTACCTTAATCGTTCAATCCAATTATGGCAAAAAAATGGGAACAGCAACGATTAATGAGTTCGATGACGCCTCTGTTGAGAAGGTAGTTAGAAGGTCGGAGGAACTTGCCAAACTCGCGCCGGAAAACCCTGAATTTGTCGATGTATTGGGTCCCCAGCAATACTTAAAATCCAAAGCTTATTATGGAATCCACCGCAAATATAAATCCTGAATTTCGCGCCCAGGCAGCGCTGAACAGCATCAAGCCATGCAGGGAAAAAGATTTGATTGCGGCCGGGTTTTTGCAGGACAGTGCGAATTTCCAGGCAATGATCAACACTGCTGGTCTATTTGCCTATCATGCATCCACCGGAATTGATTTTTCGATTACTGTTAGAACCAAAGATGGTACCGGATCCGGATATGCCACAAGAGATTATAATGATGTGAATAAACTCGATACCGGCAGGGCATCCCAAATTGCGATCGAAAAAGCGGATATGTCCAGAGATGCAAAAGCAATTGAACCGGGAAAATACACTGTGGTCCTCGAACCTGCCGCTTCCATAGGCTTACTGCAAAATATGATTTTCAGCTTCAATGCAAGACAAGCGGATGAAGGCCGGAGTTTTATGGCTAAAAAGGGCGGCGGCACCAAACTCGGAGAGAAAATAGTTGATGAACGCATAACCATGTATTCGGACCCGACTCATCCGGATGTGCCGACATCGACATGGACCCAGGATGGGCGGCCGAGAAAGAAAACCTACTGGATAGAAAATGGCGTTGTAAAGAATCTATTCTATTCTCGATTTTGGGCAAAAGATAAAGGCGTTGAAGCCACTCCGTCCCCGGGAAACGGAATTTAGAAATGTTTTAGCATTTTATATTCGAAATCAAAGCTTAGAACTCGATAAAGCCATAAAAATTATGAATGAAGCAGCAACCCTGATGAATGAAAATGAATATGATGTAACTTCATTAGATGTTTTGAAATTAGCTGAGTTATCAGAATGTTCTGCATATGACTATGAGTTTGTGGCATTAGCAAAAGATCTTGACATTCCATTAATTACTTTGGATAAAAAAGTATTAAAAGCGTTTCCACAATATACAATTTCACTAGATAGCTATATTCAATAATCTTTTCTGAGTAACCATAATAACATGATTTTACAATCAGACAAATGAAACCTTTGCAGCTTTATTTCACAGACGATAGTGCACAATGTGACAGTTGGTAAGCTTGGGTATTTTGTATATATCGATGCCAATCTGAAAAAAACTCTTGCTCATCCATCTTTATTTTGAAAACGGAAGTTAGTCCACGGGATGTTTATTTTGTATATGATTCAAAATCCCATTGGAAATCGGGAGTAACAGAGCAAGATTATTGGCAGCAACAATTGGCAAGCCTAAAAAATATTGCTGCCAAACATTTCAGACCTGAATTAGAGAAAAAAATTAAAGGAATGCTTGCTGGGAAGTAGCTATTTTGTTATATAGTGAATGTTACTTTTAATAGTTAAAGATCTAAGAGCTACTAGGTTGAGCATTAAATGGCACATTGAGAATCAATAATCTTATAATCTCTATTTGATTTTCAACCAGAATTAATGTAGGTTAAAAAAAATGAGGTTATGATGGCTACTAACATTTCCAGATACCATGAGTTAGTATTAGAAGAAATAGATAAGACACCAGAAGAACAACTTCCATACCTGTTGCAAATAATACGTATATTTCGAGAAAGTACAAGCTTGAAATCTGCAGAAGAAAGCTTTAAACAAGGGTGGATGGAAACATTAAAAGGAGAAACGAAACCGGTTTCAGAACTGTGGGACGGAATAGATGCCGAATGAAGATACAGCTGATATTAGACAAGTAGAGTTTACTCCTGAATTTAAGAGAAATAAAGGCATCTCTCAAAAAAATATCGACATATAAAATCAGATATTCAGTCAGTGATAGAAGATTTAGAATCGGGGCGAACTTTGGGAGACCGGATTCAAAGTGTTGGATATACGGTTTGCAAATTACGAGTCAGAAATACTGATTTGGAAAAAGGAAAACGATCTGGTTACAGGTTGATTTACTACATCATTAAAAAAAATAGAATTGTCCTAGTAACTATATATTCAAAAACAGAGCAGGGAGATGTTTCAGTCGCACAGATTCGAAGTACAATAGTAGAATTTGAGAGTGTGAAACAAAAATAGGGTCAACTTTTTTCTTAAAGACAACTTTTCCTTTGCGGAGCACGATATAATTATTCAGGTTTTATAAAACCGCTCCCCAAAAAACATAAACTTCAAATAAGAGTACTTTCCAACTTATCCCTTAAAGAACCTTATTTTAGCATGGTTAGCCGTTTTATGTGTCTGATTGAATGATCTACAATCAACCTATAAAAGTAAATTCCTGCTGCCACCTGACTTCCCCGATCGTTTTTTCCATTCCAGAAAACTGTAAACTCACCGGCTGATAACATTCCAGGAGAAAATCTTCTGACTAATTCTCCCCGTAAATTATAGATCTGAATGGAGACGTCACTACTTTGAGCCAAACTAAAGCTTATTGTAGTACCGCCCTGAAGATTTGCAGAAAACGGATTGGGATAGTTCTGCAATAAGCTAAATTGCGATGGAATTTCGGAATTTGAATCTTCCGAAGTGACTGTTGGCTTGAAACGATAAATTCTTCCATCAAAAGCACAAATGTAAAGCTCGTTGTTCTGATCGATGCCAAACGATGAAATAAATAGACTGGTATTAAGAAGTTCGGTATTTTCCGCTAGGTTCGTGCCATCGTAGTTAAGCGCCCAAATCCTTCCGGTAACAAAATCACCATAAATGTACGATCCTTGCAGGTCTGGCACACCTGGTCCACGGTAGACATAACCACCGGTTACAGATTGTCCCAAGCTATGAGAATAATCATAAATTGGCAATTCCAAGCCAGACTGATTACATCCAGAAGTGGATGGTCGACAGATTGCCCCTTCCATAATCTTCCAGCCATAATTTTTGCCATTTTCGATAATGTCAATTTCTTCTCTTGCACCCTGGCCGACGTCTGCAGCCCATAACCTGTCAGTTTCAAAATCAAAACTAAAGCGCCAAACATTGCGTAAACCATAAGCATAAATTTCTTCGCGAAACCCTTGATTATTTCCAGCAAACGGATTGTCACCGGGAATGCCATAATTCTTGCCGCCAGCCGGGTTGTCCACATCGATACGCAGAATTGCCCCAAGCAGTGTTTGGCGGTTTTGCCCGTTACCATTCGGATCATTCGCCAATCCGCCGTCGCCGAGCGAAATATAAAGAAATCCATCCGGCCCAAAAGCAATCTGGCCGCCATTGTGATTACTGAAAGGCTGGTTGACTTCCAATAGTACTAATCTACTGTTGGGATTAGCAAGATCCGGATCCGAATTATCTACCTGAAATCTCGCAATCACTGTTCTTCGGGGATTCGAAGCAGAATAATCGACATAAAAGAAACCGTTGTTTGCATAATCAGGGTGGAATGCCAAACCCAATAAGCCTTCTTCATTACCGTTCCTACGAACCTGGCTTTGGATATTTAAAAATTCATTTTTTGTAGCTGCCTCTCTATTGTTTTCAAAAACATGAATAATACCGGCCTGCTCTACAACGAAAATACGATTCGAACCATCGCCTGCATGCTGGAGATCTACAGGACGAGCGAAGGTAGTCAAATCTGGGAAAGCAACTTCAAGTTGAGGTTGTGCGAGTAACGAGGAATAACATAAAATCGAAAAGCAGAAAAACGTAGGTTTAAGATATCTCATTGCTATTTCCATTTTTTATGAATTTCATTATCAGGTTCGATTTCGCAACAAGACCCCCGATAGCAGCATTCGGGGGTGACAGTTTTTGGAGTTTTTAAAAGTCCTTGTAAAAAAATCAAACCTCAAGCAACATACGATGGGGATCTTCCAGCAATTCTTTAATGCGGACAAGAAATCCAACTGACTCCCTGCCGTCAATAATGCGATGATCGTAGGATAGGGCGACATACATCATCGGTCGAATGACCACTTCGCCATCAATCGCCATGGGTCGATCCATAATTTTGTGCATGCCCAGGATCGCAGATTGCGGTGCATTAATGATCGGCGTCGACATCAAAGAGCCAAATACGCCGCCATTGGTAATGGTAAATGTTCCCCCGGTCATCTCTTCGATCGAGAGTTTATTGTCACGGGCTCTTTCGGCCAAACTAGCGATTTTCCTTTCAATTTCTACTAAAGGCAAGCCTTCCGCATTCCTAATGACTGGAACCACCAACCCCCTGGGCGTAGAAACCGCGATGGCGATATCGCAAAATTCATGATAAACGATTTCATCATCCTCGATATAAGCATTCACTGCCGGCCACTCTTTTAAAGCGATGCAGGCAGCCCGGGTAAAGAATGACATAAACCCCAAACCGATATCAAATTTCTTCTTAAAAATCTCTTTGTAATTGACCCTGATCTGTTTGATTGACGATAAATCAATCTCATTAAACGTTGTGAGCATTGCCGTTTCATTTTTGGCTGCGACTAAACGACGGGCAATGGTTTTCCGCAAAGTAGATAATTTCTTCCTTTCTTCATTGCGGCTCCCAGCTTTGACCGAAGGCATATCTTCAATAGCTTCTTTCTCCATATCGCCATCAGTCGATTTATCAGCTATTTCCTTTCGTTGTTTGATGGCATCCAATGCGTCGTCTTTAATGATCTTGCCGCCATTGCCGGAGCCAATTACATTTTCTATAGATACACCGGCTTCTTGCAGGATCTTTGCCGCAACCGGTGATACTTTTGCACCCTTTTCCATTGCTTTTTGAGATTGCTCGACTTTCTCTTCCTCAACAGCTTCAACCGCTTGCTTTGGCTTCTTTGCGGAAGTTTCAATCTCAGCAATTGTTGCGCCGACTGCGATGGTCTCGTCTTCTTTGGCAATGATTTTCAAAATCCCCGCTTTTTCAGATGGCATTTCGAGCGTAGCTTTGTCTGACTCGATTTCACAGATGAGCTCATCGACTTCAACATAATCGCCATCATTTTTTAACCAACGGGAAATTGTAACTTCGTTGATCGATTCGCCTATTTCGGGTATTTTTATTTCAAAAGACATTTTTAAAACCTAAGAATTTGAATTTACAAACACAAAAAATCAAACTGCAGCTACAAAAATTTTATCGGATTTTTGAGTCACTTTTTCAAATGCAATGTCCAGGATTTTATTCTGTTCTTTAACATGGTGCCGGTGAAATCCGGTTGCTGGAGTAGCCTGTGCTTTCCGGGATATCCGATTTAAACGCACTGCGGTAAAGTTGCTGCGTAAGAATGACCAGGCGCCCATATTTTCCGGCTCTTCCTGCACCCAGACAAATCTTTTTGCTGAATCATATTTATCTACAATCTTTTGCATTCTTTTCTTTGGAAAAGGATAGATCTGCTCCAGACGAATGATTGCGATATCTTTACGGTTTTCTTGCTGTTGCCGCTCAAACAGTTCGTAATAAATCTTACCGGAGCAAAAGAGTACTTTTTCGACATTGTCGGGATCAACGTTTCCGTCATCGATAACCGAGTTAAAACCACCATGGGTGAAATCTTTTACCGGACTTACACAAAGTGGATGGCGCAGCAAACTCTTGGGAGTCATACAAATCAATGGAATGCGAAACGGGAAAGCTATTTGTCGTCTCAATACATGAAAAAAGTTTGCCGGAGTTGTGCAGTTTACTACTTGCATATTCAGATACGCACAAGCCTGTAAAAATCTTTCCATCTTTGCTGAAGAATGTTCAGGACCTTGTCCTTCAAATCCATGGGGTAGAAACAAAACCAGCCCATTCATCCGTTTCCATTTAGCTTCAGACGAAATTAAAAACTGATCGATAATAATCTGGGCTCCATTGACAAAATCGCCAAACTGGGCCTCCCAAATAGTTAGACCTTGCGGATTAGCCACGCAATAACCAAACTCAAAACCGAGAACACCATATTCCGACAGCGGAGAATTGTAAATTCTAAAAAGATCCTTATTTTCCTGAATATGGTTCAAAGGCACATAAATCTGTTCGATTTCATCGCTTTTTAAAACCGCATGGCGGTGTGCAAAAGTCCCTCTTTCACAATCCTGGCCGCTTATCCGAATTTGGTTATTTTCGTTTACCAGGGTCCCATACGCAAGTAGTTCTCCCAATGCCCAATCATAACTATCCGCTTTTAGTATTCTTTCTTTTCTTTCATTGTATATTTTTTCGATTTTATTGAGTACTTTCATATCCTCAGGAATCGTGAAGATCTTTTCCCCTATCCTTAACAGTGTTTTATGATCCACAGCCGTTTTGGGAGGATTTTCAAAATCAGCCTCAGTTGCATCACGAAAACCTTTCCAATCTTGTTCGAATATCGAAATCTCAGGTCTAACTTTCTTGTCTTTCGCTTTCGACAATAAATCGCCTAATTTATCGTGAAAATCCTTTTCTATCATGGCGACAGCTTCGCCATTGATTTCCCCATTATTAGCTAATTTCTTACTATAAATATCATTCGGAGTGGGATGCTTCGCAATCATTTTATACAAATGTGGTTGAGTAAAACGAGGATCATCGGCTTCATTATGGCCGTATTTTCGATAGCCAAGCAGATCAATGAAAACATCGGTGTGAAATTTTTGCCGGTATTCCATTGCCATTTGAACCGCAAAAACCACCGATTCCACATCATCCGCATTGACATGAAAAACAGGTGAATGGGTAACCTTGGCTACGTCCGTACAATAAATACTGGATCGACCATCTAAATAATTGGTTGTAAATCCAATCTGGTTGTTAATGACTAAGTGGATCGTTCCGCCTGTTTGATATCCTTTTAACAGGGACATTTGAATGACTTCATAAACAACTCCCTGGGATGCTATAGCGGCGTCCCCATGGATCAATATCGGCACAATCTTATTATTATCACCATTGTAACGTTTGTCTATTTTTGCACGAACCATACCCTCTACTACAGGGTCGACAGCTTCCAGGTGAGATGGATTGGATGCCAAACTCAAGTGCATTTTTTTGCAATTCCTCAACTCAATGTCACTGGAATACCCCAAATGGTATTTAACATCGCCTTCAAAAATGGAATCGTCGTAGGCGTCCCCTTCAAACTCTCGAAAAATGTACCCATAGGATTTTTCTAAAACATTCGCCAGCACATTCAACCTGCCTCGATGCGCCATTCCAATCACAAATTCTTGCACACCAAGCTCACAGCCTTTTTCAAAAATGGCATTAAGCCCCGGGATCAGGGATTCACCACCTGAGAGCGCGAATCGTTTTTGTCCAAGATATTTGGTGTGTAAGAAATTTTCAAAAAGAACAGCATGAGTTAATTTACGCAGGATGTGTTTTTTGTCCTCGATAGAAAAATTGGGAGTGTTCTTGGTAGATTCCATTCGGGTTTGCAGCCATTTTTGTTTTTCCGGAATGCGGATAAACCTATACTCGACTCCAATTGAGGTACAATACGTTTGCTCCAGGTGTAGAATGATATCTCCCAATTTAGCCGGACCAATGCCTATTTCAGTCCCTGCCTCAAAAACAGTATCCAGGTCGGACTCTTCCAAGCCAAAATTTTGTGGATCGAGTGTGGGATAGTACTGTCTTCGGTCCCGGACAGGGTTGGTTTTGGTAAAGAAATGGCCACGGCTACGATAATCTTGAATTAAGCGCAGAACTTTAATTTCCTTTTTTACCGATTCCGGTGCTTCGGCGATCTTGGATTCGGTGGCTGAAGCAAATTCAAATCCCTCAAAAAATTTCTGCCAACTTTCATCTACCGAAGCGGGATTATTTTTGTAATCTTTGTATAATCCTTCGATATATTCAGGGTGTGCATTATTGATATATGAGAATTTATCCATTCTTTATAAAGCCTAAACTAATAAAAATCTATTTCAGTTTTTGAGTTCCTTAAATTATTGTACAACTCATGTAAATTCAATAAAATTATTGACTCATGTATATGCATACCATCACAAGTATTCGATCGACTCCAACGCTTCTTTTGTTTTGATATGTTGAGCGTTCACAATGATATCAACACCGCCGCGAATATTAAAAATTCCTGTAACTTTACACCAGTGCGGATCCAACGTCTTGACAAGATCGTCCAAAATAGTATTGGTTACATGTTCATGAAAAACACCTTCATTGCGGTAAGACCAAATATACAGCCTAAACGATTTCGACTCTACAATCAATTGATCCGGGATGTATTCCACTCGTATTGTGGCAAAATCAGGCTGGCCGGTAACAGGACAAAGGCAAGTAAATTCATCCGTTTCCAACGTAACCAAATAGTAACGCTCCGGATTTTGATTGGGAAATGCTTCCAAATTCTTGCCGGGTTCCGATTTGCCGCCAAGTTTTGTTAATTGATTCTTGTTAGGGTGTTTGTCTGTCATTTTCGCTTCTTTGCCTTTTTCAAAATTATTAATGGTATTGTGCAGCAATTTCTAAATATTTATTGAATGCCGATACTCAAGAATTTTCTTTGATGAGCAAGGTAGTCTCAACCATCGGTGATGGATTTTGTCATGCCGGCTGTGTCTTTTTCCTCCACAATGATTTAAACCAATGATAAACCGAGAAAATTCAAGACGTTTTTATATGGTAAATTAACCGAGGATTATCATTTGCTTAAATTTGTTATAGCTTCTTACCTGATGCAAAGTTAATTTATTTGCATTTTGAAAATTAATGGATTCAACTAAAGTTAAAGGTTGGTGAGATTATTATTGATCTAAAAGTTCATATGAAGTATTTTTATTAAAAATATAGTTTAGTTAACCTGGATAATTCATAGCCACCAAGACTCAAAGACACAAAGCTTTAAAAAATAAAGGTTAAGAAAGATTGATTCTTTATATTGACAGAAAATTGGTTCATAGTAATTTGTCTTTATAACTTTAATATTCTTAGTTACTTAGAGTCTTTGTGGCAAAAATTCATGAATAGTGCAGGTTAAAACATATCAATGGAAGTTTGATATGCCAACAGTTTTGTACATAATGGGTTGGCGATTCTTTTTCTATGCGAATGAGGGAGATGAACCGATTCACATTCACTGTCAAAAGGCCGAGAAAGAATGCAAATATTGGCTGGATACTGATAATTTTGATGTTCATGAAGCTTATGGTTATAATGTTAACAACAAAGATAACGACAGGTCAAAAAGATTATCTTTATCTTTAAATATTTTGAGCATATTGAAGAAGAATGGAATAAATTTCAGAAGGAACGATAATAATGAAAAAATATCATAAAATAGAATGGGTTCAGTTTATGAATGAAAAGCTAAAAATCAGAATAGACGGGGATGAGCATGAATTTGAACTCTCAGTGATCTCAAAGAAATTAACAAATGCTTCACATACTGAAAGAGCAAAATACCAAATTTCTCCATCGGGATATGGAATTCATTGGCCATTAATTGACGAAGATCTATCGATTGATGGATTACTCGGTATTAAGCATACTTCATCAAATATTAAAAAAACTGTTCAAATTTGAATTAATTTAGAACATCAAAGGGTTCCTCTACTTTTTTTAGTACTATTTAGCAAGCAACAAAGAAATTCCCCAATTTTATATCAAAGTGATCCAGTTTCCCGGCAGCCATTATCAACCAGTTGAAAGTTTTAATGTTCGGCTTTTAAAGCAGGCAGCAATGGAAACCTGAGAACGGAAATTACCGCCAAACCGCTTGCCGCTAATCCACAAAGAAAAACCACCGCTAAAGTAATGACAAGTGGCAGCCACGGAACCTGCTTGAAGTCAGCTAAAATATGAGGTAAAACAGCAATGATGGCGGCAACAGTTCCGATCCCTATTCCTGCTAAAATCAAAAAACCATTTTCGAATAATAAAATTAAAGATAATTTGGATTTGCGAAACCCAAACGCTCTCATGGTAGCTAACTCGCCTTTTCTTTCTAATGCATTGCGAAAAAGGACAATTCCCAATCCAAGAGTTCCCAAGAGCAAGCCTAATCCGCCAAGCGTTTGAAAAACCGCAAGATAGGTATTTTCCACGACCTGGTAACTGTTTAATTTCTCAGCAGTCGAAGTTACATCGAACCCAAAATTGCTTAGATTGCTCTCAAGGAGCGTCGCGATCTCACCCTGCTGTTCTAATGCAGTTTGAATTAAGAAATAAGAATAGCCGCTTTTACTGGGGAAAAGTTTAACAAAATTTGATTCGGAAATAAGGACTTCACTCTGGAAAATACTTTTTCGCAGCAATCCCACAAATCGCAGTTTTACCTCTTCTCCGAATTCATCTTGAATGGCTAAATCATTGCCAAGCCCCACTTTCAAAATCCACATTGCCGAATTGTAATCAGCGATAGCAGGAATGACTCCCGGTTCGATTTCTTGTTCAAGCAGTTGCCAGGGATTATCAATAGGTTCTGCAACCGACTGAAATGAAAATCCACCTCTCTGGATTTGTTCGTCCGTCACACCCAAAATTCTCGGTTTTTGAGGTTTATACAGGTTCAAGCAACTGACATCTTCTCCAGGCATCAATCGGAATGAAATGGCTGTGGCGCCGGACAATTGTTCTGAATCGTCATCATTAAAACCGAGTTCAAATCTACCGTTTTCTGAATTCAAGTTCTCATGTAACCCGACATCGGATTCCGCAACCAGCGCAAATCCACCAGCCCCCGAATTTTTCTTTAAAACATCACTACTGAAATCACGACGATTGGCGCCGACTGCAACTATCATAAAGCTGGCACAAGCAACCAGCGCAACACAAATCATACTCCTTCCCGGAAATCGCGATGAGTTTCGGGCGGACATATATTGCAGATCTACAAATTTTTTAACATTCACCTGTTTTCTCAACGCTCGAAATTTTATCGACAAAAAACAAAGCCCTGAAATCAACATCAAAGATCCGCTGGACATGAACATAATTGCCGATGATTCCAACCTCATAACGATCGCTGTAACAACCAAAAGTAAGGCTAGAATGAGGCTGCCCACAGCACTTATTTTCATAAAACGGCCGGAATGTTTAAGTTCATATTGCTTACTGCCTGCGAGTAGAGATGGCGTCGGGATTTTTCCTAATTGTCGGATGGTTCGCCAGGTTGCGAACAAAACCACCAAAAACGCAATGAAGTAGCCAATGATTAAACTCGAAGGTGTTATATGCAAGAAAAGGAAAGGCGATCCAATGGCGCCAACCCACCAGGTTCTTAATCCTGTCATCACCAATTCAGAATACAGAATAGCACCGATCAAACCAAGGAGGCATCCGACACCGCCAATGAGGAGCACCTCTTTAAAGAACAGTGTCCGAATTTGTTTATTGTTATAACCGACTGACAGCAATATACCGATCTCACTTGATCTTTGCTCGATCCCTAATCGAAAGAGGAGTCCAACCAAAAGTGCGGACGACACGATGAGAAATATACTGAATCCAATAAAAAGCATGCCAAAATCAGTAGAACCGGACGAGGCTTGCAAGCCTTGCTGTTTCACTGGCTGAAACAATAATCCGGCTCTTTCAGGAGAGAATCCACGGAGAAATATTTCTTCGAATTTTGCTTGGGTTGACTGAATATCACTGCCCTTCATAGCTCCGAATCGGATCGAAGTTAAATTACCGAAACGACTGCGCCACAATTTTTGACCGACTTCCTCTGAAACAAAGGCTTTGGGTGTTGCTTTGAAATCATCCCAGTATTTCTCATCTTTCGGTCGCACCAGCTTTAAATCGATTGGGAATGGAGGATTCCAGTCAGCCATATTATCTGAATCATGAATTCCGGGAAATTCCGGGGCTAAATCCGCATCGGCTGCAAGTCCTGTTATTGGAAGGATTCCTTTCAACTTAAAAACCGCATGTTCTGTGGATAGCTCTCCACTCAATCCAACTGAATAATAGGCTATATCAACTTCATCTCCTACATTCGCTGCCAGATCATTTGCGGCCCATTCATTGAGTAAAATATCATCTTGTTCTAATGGGAGGTTTTGTTGAAAAAACGGGATTTCGTTGGGAGGATTCAGAGCAGTAATCGTAGAATACGGTATCGATTTACCATTGGCTGTAATTGTGTTTGCCATGTAAGTAAATATTGGCAATGATTGGATGTCCAATTCTTCTGCTATCATTTTTGCATTGCTTGATATTGCCGTACTCAAGATAAACTCGTTGCTTTGCAGTGCAAAATGATCTTCACGAATCTTTAATTGTAGACCTAAATCCTCTAAAGTGATGCCATTTTTAAGATATGTTTGCAACTGAGGTGTTTGTTCTTCATGCGTATTTTTCGATGAATTGTCAGAAACAAAAATTGCATTTACTTTTTGATTTTGCTCAAGTGCATTTTGCAGTACAGATAAAGAAACATAAGCATTCAGGGTCAGATTTTGATTGACCCGAATTCCAAATCGGCCAATTCCGTTATCAGGCAGAATTGCGGTCAAAACAAGGCGGACAGATTGAAGTATTTCAGACGATTCAGTATTACCAAAAAGCGACTCCCGGTGAATATCGCTTTGCTTTTCAAAATGAAGCAATATTTGATCCCCTACTTCGATTCCCAATTCACTCTGCAATGCCTGGTTAATGACTATGGATTCAAAAACCTTGTCAGGCTGTTTTTTGAGGAATGAGAGCTCGCTATTTTTTTCATCTACCTTTTTGCCAAAGTAAAGTGAGGAGAACCGGTTATCCATTCCGAGAATATTGATATTTGACGCGCGCGCTTTTGTGTTCGCGCTGATTGCTGTACCTGTTATTAAAATCCCCGGGGCAATGCCATCAAAATCATTCTCGAACCCACTCATTTTTTGTAGGTCGGTTGCCAATTTCTCACGAAAGTATCGATCCGCTACTAATGCATGGTCCACATTTCCCAGTCGATCCAGAATTAAATCACGCAGGCTCCCTTTTACCGAATCCCCAACTAAAAGAGCGCCGGTAAGCACAGCGGTCGCTACTGCGGCGCCGAGTAAGACAGCCAGGTTAATACGCCAATAGTAGAGTAGGTTTTTTTTCATGGATGATTTATTTAGCCTAATAATTTACCAACTATCACTAATTTCTATTAATTCTTCTCCTGATTCGAGTTTTTTCAAAGCTTCTGGTAGAGTTTTGAGTAAAATTTGTTGAATTGCCACAAATGAGCCATATTATTCTTGGAAAAGGACGATATTTATTTCCAGTTGCCGGGTAAAAAAAATATTAACTGCTAATAATTTCATTAAATCCTTCAATAATGTCTTCCAATTCTTCCGGTGGTACAGTAGCTAACTTATTTTTGATTCTTAAAGTTGATAAGGTTCTTATTTGGCTTATTTTCACCCAGGACCGTTTGGGTAATTTTGACCCTGATAATTCGAATGTTAGTGGGAATCCCGCTTTTTGTGGTTGACTGGTCAAAGCTAATGCAATTACAGTTCCGGATTTCTCATTAAAAATATTGTTGCTAATTATTAGAACGGGTCTAAAACCTGCTTGCTCATGCCCACGCGTTGAATGTAAGTCTGCCCAATAGACCTCACCTCTTAATATTCTGGCCATGATTCAAGCTCTTGGTTTAAACCCTCATCAGCCATTGACTGCTCCAATTGAGGATCAAGTTTTGCACATTCTTTGGCTAACCGACTTTTATCTATGCGGAGTAACTTTTCTTTTACTGCTTCTTGAATAATGTTACTTCTATTGGGGTAAACTTTTTCCTTTACAAGGAGATCAAGCTTTTTAAGAAGTTGATTATCAATTGTAATTGCTACTTTTGCAGATGACATCGAAAATCTCCTGAAGGTATGATCAATTATCATACTTTAAGATTTTTTTGAAGCAATGTCAAGATTTTCTGTTATTTGGATAATATCGACATCTGAAAAGATGTAATAGGTCATTCACTAGCTTACCGATCTACAAGGCGGCCAGATATGTATTTATGAAGTATACTTGATACAAGAGTTTGATAGGGAATCCCTTCTTCCAACGATTTTATTTTTAGTCCTATTAAATCTCGTTCGGATATCCGAATATTAATTCTTTTACTCTTAGTAAATGTATTTCTGGCATATTTCGCATACTTTACTTTTTCCGTTTCCAGATCTTCTACAGATTGCCATTCGTCATTTTCATATGACTTAATTATTTCTTTTTCATACTCATCAAATTTTGGCATTGTATTACCTTATGAATTTATTTGTTGCTTTACGATTTGGGATTATTGTTTTTAGAAAAATTTTATCTTCTTCTTCCACAAACGGAACTAAATAAACATAATCGTCAATCTCGACAATAAATATTCTTTGATTCGGATATTTCTTATGATTGGGATGATTAATTACATCCAAGACATTTTGACTTTCAATTAAACTCGCTACAATCTCGAAAGATACCCCTCTTTCCTTTTTAAGTTCTTCATTTTTTTCATCATTCCAATCAATGTATTTCATAGACCAAAATAATGAAATGTGTGCCTATTGTCAATATATTTTTAGATACAGTTTTATTCTGTTTTCAAATCTGATATTAAATCTAATAAATAAAATTTATTTGCTCATCACTTCTTCACCCACCTATTTGCTTTCATCTCGAAGCGAGGCAAAGAACCAGGTGAAGCAATCTTTACCGGAATTCTCAGGGAAAGAGAAACATCAAATGCTTTTTCCAAATTAGAGGTTATTTTTGTAGAATCCTGGCATTGCGGTCCTAATTCGACTTCAACCAATAATTCGGGTAACGCCAATTGGGTGTTCACTTCAACCTGGTATTCCACTATTTCCGGAAACGTGCGAACCACTTTTTCTATGACGCTTGGATACACATTGACTCCCCGGATAAAAACCATATCATCTGCCCGTCCTAATATCCCACCTTCGAGCGCCAGGTTATAAGTCCCACATTCACAAAGATTATTGCCGCCATTCTTAACCATATCTCCGGTTCGATACCTGAGTAAAGGCGAACCGATTCTCCCTAAATTGGTCAGAACCAACTCCCCGACTTCACCCGTCTCAATAGATTTTCCAGTCTCAGAATTGATGATTTCAGGAATAAAAGCCGATTCGATGACATGCAACACTCCAGGCCTCTTTGAACACTCATATGTAACGGGCCCGATTTCCGTCATACCGTGATGATCCACCAATCTTGCGCCGGGCCATAATTTTTCAATTTGTTGTCGAGTTGCCGGAATGCTCGAACCCGGTTCACCCGCAGCAATGATTGCCCGGACGCCAGCCTGTTCTAAATTGAGCTTTTCCTCTCTGGCGACTTCAGCCAGCCGGATGACATATGTAGGAGTACAGCATAACAGGGTTACTTTATTATCAATGATGGAATGCAGCCTTGCAACCGTACTCATACCTCCACCGGTAATACTCAGACACCGCAATTGCTGAGCTGCTTCAAAAGCTGTCCAGAATCCAAGAAAAGGGCCAAAGGAAAATGCGAAGAAAATGGTGTCTTCAGGCTTGGTGTCGACTGAATAAAACACATGCTTCCAATTGTCCAGCATCCATTGCCAGCTTTCCGGTGTATCCAGCCAACGTAGAGGGATTCCGGTAGTACCACTGGTCTGACTATACCTTGTGTACTTTTCCAATGGATAAGTTAAATTACTGCCATAGGGAGGATTTGTTTTTTGATCCTCGACCAGTTCCTCCTTAATGGTTAGCGGGAAGGTGTTTGTATAGTCCCTTAAATTAGAAAATGGGAATTGAAGATCAACTTTGTTGATTTTTCTCGTATAAAATTGATTTGAAGGAACTAGATTCGTTAATAGGTGATTAATTTTATTAAGCTGATTCGCTTCAATTGCTTCACGATCCGGCAATAGATTATCGCTCATAAGTTAAATTATTCGTCTGTTGACTTCTTTTTAGTTGAAGGGGTTGTTTTTCTTGTCCTGGGTTTTGGCTTAGGTTCAACTTTAGGTTTCGTCTTGGGTTTGGATTCCGTTTTCGACTTCGTCGCAGTCTTAGGTTTAGGCTTGGACTCGGCTATCGGTTTCGTCACAGTTTTAGGTTTAGGCTTTGCCGCTGTCACTTGCCTCTTTCTCGTTTGAGTTGGCTTCTTACCCACAACAGTAGCTTTTATTTCTTTTTTATCTTCAGATTTTAAATCAGACTTAACAGGTTCGATTGGATCATTAACCTCAACCACCGAGTCCAGGCTTGCCTGTTTTTTGAAGTAGTGTCTTATGACCACAAAACCAGCAACCATGCCAAACAACCCAATTGCCAAAATAATCCAGGACATGGTTTCCAGTCTTCTCACAGCCATCTCTTTTTCAGCTAATATTGCTGCTTTTTCATCCAAAGAATGATCAAGTTCTGATAACTTATTTTCACGGAAGATTAAAGTTTTCTCCTTTTCTTCCAGCACTGAGATTAAATTCTCCAGTCGATTTTCTAATTCTGCGACCCTGGCAGTGGATTCACTCAAACGTGGGTCAAGTTCTTGTGGCACCTCCATGGAATCTGCAGCAACGAGTGCCTCCTTTTTCAAATCCTCTTTGATCAAACTTTGATCATCCAAACTTTGACAGCCATTATGGTTAAGGATAGCTGCAAGTACAAAGATCGAGCTAAAAATCCATTTTGAACTTTCAATTTTCATTTTTTGTCTTCCATGCTTGTGACATTCGAAACCTGTGGATTTACATTGGCTGCAGGCCCTGGTTTATACAAAGTAACCAGACAACCGCCAATCGCTGCCAGCAATATTCCCACAATGAATTGCCAGCGGAAATTACTTAACCCACCAGGAGGAGGGTGCGTAAGATATGCAGTCATTGCATTGACGATAGGTGCGCCGGCAAAGATAATCGACATAACCACGATTGGAGATCCCTTCGCGCCAAAAGCCAACAACACGCAGAAAGCGCCTATTGCGCCGACCACGCCGGCTATCACCGACCATGTAATCCCTTTCATCGGAAAGGACCAATTCGAACCGTTAATCATCAGCATGATGACCGAACCAATAATCGCTATGACTACATAAGCAACCCCAACGTAGAAAAAGGCTTTGTAACGTCCATTGACAGGATCTGCCATTGCGGTTTGACCGTTATGGAGAAAAACACCGTACAGCCCCCAATTGATCACAGTCATTAATGCAAATACTAACCAGAGAAGTCCAGGATTTGAATTCGTCATAACTAACTCCTATTCGAATAGTTCTTGTGGTGCAGATTCTATTAACCTTGATATTTCATCCGGAATCGGGATTGCTCCTTTAATCATTCCATTTTCATCAAAGCCAATACAAACTGCCGTCATGGTTCCTCGCGCAACCTCCAATGGAGCAGAACCATTACTTATTTTGCGAAAAATAAATTGATACTCGATTGCTTTACTTTTTTTCTGTTTAACCAAAAGCTGTATTTCAACCAGGTCTTCAAAATTGAGTGGTTTGAGATAATCACATTTTACATGCACCCTTGGCCAGCCAATCCTGGGTCTGGTTCCACCATGCACCGAAAAACCTAACGATCTGAAAAACGCATGTTCGGTAAGCTCCATGAAACGAAAATAATTCGAAAAATGCAAGATTCCGGCCGCATCCGTTTCTGCAAACTCAACCAACTTTTTTAGTTTGAATTCATATGCCATGTTGGTTTTTAATCTTTGTTTTGAATAATGTCACGGTTAATAATATTTTATTTTTGATAACGAACATTTCTAAGCTTGATAAATGAGTTTTGGACGTTTAAAAAAATTAAAATCCATTTTATTCCATTTCTTGTAAAAGTAGCCAATTAATTCTTAATTTCAATTCAAAATAAAGCAACTAAATGGTCCGTTTCATAAACTGTGTGCCGTATGAATAGATCGGGTTAATAAATAATTATTGACAATGTATCGGAATACCACATTGGGCTGGTATTTTACTATTATCATTCTTCAATTGCGCATGTACATTAAACATAGGAATTCGGTTTCAATATATTATCCTGTTTGTGATGTTAAACATGCAGCCAGAGCTAGAAAATAATGTGTGAACCTTAAGGTTTTTGAGTATCGGTTTAAAGAATATGTGGATTATCGTTTTATCTTTTGGAGCCTTGCAGGGATTTTTCCTTGCCTTTGTTTTATTCATTCACAAACTGGGCAACAGAAGAGCAAATCGGATATTGGCTTTTTTGTTACTTCTACTTTCCTTCAATGTTGTAAGGTATTTATCAGTAGAATACTACAACCTGTCGATTTCATTCCCGCTATATATCGGGTTACAAACAATCCCTTTTCTTTATGGACCTTTGTTATATCTTTATGCAGAAGTTTCATTTAAAAGAAACTTTACCCCGATAAAATATTTTGTTCATTTTATCCCTTCGTTGTTAATATTACTTTTTGCTCTTTCTTTTTTAGCAGAGAGTGTATCAGCTAAAATGGAATTTATCATATCCAATTATCCCAAAAACATGCGAATTGCTATTTACTTGCTGTTTTTTGTTCGATTTTTACACATGCTTTTTTACAATATGATGATCCTGAAATCAATCAAGAACCTGGCTCAAGTACTAAAACAAACCCGTTCAAATTTGAAGGAAATCAGTAACCGGTGGTTTAAATATTTACTAAAAGGATATACAATTTTTCTTTCGCTGATGCTTCTCTATTTTTTACTTTTAATTTCGGGTATTTATTACTCTTATGGTGAACAGATAAGATTAGTCTTTGCACTTATTATAACTTTTTTTATTCATGCCATTGCTTTCAAAACGCTAATTAATCCTGAGATAATTTCAGAAAATATTCTTCTACACTTTTCCGATGACAAATATAAAAATTCTCACTTGACAACTGAAAACAGGATTAAATACAAAACCCTTCTTGCAGATTATATGGCCGGATCTAAACCCTATCACAATAGCGAACTAAAATTGAATGAGTTGGCTAAGAACTTGTCTATTCAGCCATACAATCTTTCTCAAGTGATAAATGAACAATACAAAATGAATTTTTTTGATTTTATTAATACTTATCGAGTGGATGAAGCAAAACATAAGCTGTGTAATTCTGCAACAAATGAAACCATCCTTTCTATCGCTTTTTCCGTTGGCTTTAATAGTAAGACCGCATTTAACCGGGCATTTAAGAAAAATACACAGATGACACCTTCTCAATTCAAAAGGGTTAATCAATAAATTACTTTACCCTTCAATTTCATCGTCCTACCAATTAGCAAAATAAAACTTAACCTTCATAAAAAATAATTTAGTGCCACTTTAGAAAGTGGAGCGATTGAGGTAAATTACTTTGCTATATTATTGAAAATTATTTTAAATATTAAATTAAGGAATGTTCAATTAAAAACGATCTTATTATGGGTCCTTCAAATTCTTCTTGCTTTGTTATTTTTGGCCGCAGGAAGTGGAAAATTTTTGGCAGGAGAAGTATGGCAGCAAAAATTTCTTGATTGGGGCTATCCAAACAACTTCTATCTTGTTATTGGCGCTGTTGAAACAATTGCAGCTATCCTATTGTCAATTCCTAAATTCACAAGATATGCTGTTATGCTTTTAGTCGTAGTTATGTTAGGCGCTGCCATGACTCATCTTTTCAATAATCAAGCGCCAGAACTTATTCGTCCCGGAATTTTCCTTGTTTTTCTTTCAACTTTAATCTATTTCAGAAAAGAAAAAGCAGCTTAGCTGAGAAAGAATACTAACAATATCCACTTTAAGAAGAAATCTTATCACTAACGATTGAAATTAACTTCACAATATTTAATGTTACAAATCACTAATTGATTTTGTATCCAAATTACAAAAGAAAGGAGTTTTTCATGACAAAGTCTGAAATAAACGAAAGACAAACATGGAGGAAAATCCTGGCATTTATTTTATTGGTCTTATTATTCGGCACAGCTAATGTTCATGCCCAGTTCCCGCCAAAAGAATTGAAAAACTTGCAGGTGTTTCCAAAAGATATAGCCACCAATGAACTTATCGAAAATATGAAAGGCTTTACCAGGGCGCTGGGTGTGCGATGCCAGCATTGCCATGTGGGTGAAGAAGGGATGCCGCTTTCGGAATTCGATTTTCCTGCAGATGAAAAAGAGACCAAAGAAATTGCCCGGTTTATGCTCAAGATGACCAAAGAAATTAACAGCCAATATATGACCAAATTGGGTAGAGAGAAAACCATTGAAGTCAATTGTACAACCTGTCACCATGGTCAGAATCTGCCGCAAACGCTTGAAGAGGTGCTGGCGGCAATCGTTTCTGAAGAAGGTATACAAGCTGCTATCACGAAATACCATGATTTGCGGGAACGTTATTACGGCGGTTTTGTTTACGATTTTCGGGAAAATGTATTGACCCGGCTTGCCAGTCAACTGGCAATGCAAAATCAAAGTGAAGAAGCAATCGAAATACTTAAATTGAATATCGATCATTATCCTAAATCTTTCCTGAGTTACTTTACCTTAGCGGAGCTCTATGCGACGAAAGGTGATAAAGCATTGGCGAAGCAAAACTATGAAAAAGTAATGGAATTACAGCCAAATCCTTTTGTGAAAAAGAAACTCGAGGCACTGGAAAAAGAATAAATGATCAGTATGAACACTGAAACTATCTATCAGTCATCAAAGGGAGTAAATGTTAAAAATATTGGATTATTTCTGTTGAGGATATTGTGTGCTGTCAGGATGTCCGCCTCAGACAAAACTTTTCCATAAAGGGCGGATAAAACGTTATTTTCTCAAAATAGTTATACATAGGCTTTTGTATTCCATTTTATTCAGGTATTCTTGGAATCATTATTCAGATTGATTTGTTAACCAATCTAAAATCAAACACTGGCCTCGTTATTTACATAAAAACAGAATATGGCTATGAAGAATTTTGGTCATATATTTATTTCTAAGTTTATTCTTTTACATCCTTTTTAGCGGGATTAGTATTAAATACGAGCAATTTAATATAAATAAACTTCATTGCAAATTGGCAAGTTTGCGGTTCTAGAACCACTACAAGACATATACGAAACCGTTGGCAAGCATTTCTAAAAATGCTCACATTAATAAAACTGATCTAATTATTAACTAGGAAATTAGAACGATGGAATATTTAGCTTTTTTTATTAGTGAAAATGCATCATTCTTCAATTCATATGGAAATTGGTTGATGATTCCTTTGTTTGCAATTGTCATTTTCACCGATTGGCTTCTATCTAAAAAAACATTCACATCGCGACTGAAAAAGTGGGCTTTAAGAACACCATTATTTATCCTGTCAGTCGTATTAGGTGCTCTCATTTATATGACCAATTTTCCTCTAAAGCCAATAGTCAGTTCCATTGCAAAAGTGCATAAAAATATTGGACAAAAAGTTTATGATTTCGATTTTATAGATGTGAGAAAAGACAGCACATATAAGATATCAGATTTCGCCGGAAAAGTAATTTTACTAAACTTTTGGGGAACATATTGTCCTCCTTGTATAGAGGAGTTTCCCCATCTAAAAAGGATTGAATCCGACCACCCCGACAAGGTATGGGTAATCGCTCTGAGCGATGAAAATAGAGAACGAATTATGAAATTTGTCCAAAAGATAGAAAGCCCAACGATTGTTGGCAGTTTTGCATCGGAAAAATGGATTGACTTAGAAACCTTTCGCCCATTAACAGTTATAATTGATAAAAATGGGATAATAAGAGAATATATGATTGGGAAGAAGGATTATACCTCTTTTAAATCAGTCATAGATAAATATTTATGAGTTTGCTAATTGAGATACAATTAGGCTTTTAAGGGGCGAACATTTGCCAACAAAAATCCCAATATCAAAATTTCGGCAATGACTTCGAAAAAGGTTCACGATAGAGAAATATCGCCCTGGGCTCGATTGATGACGGGTTTCTCGGCAAATAATAGTAGATGAGGCGGGATCCAACATTTGAAAGAGTTAAAAGAATGAAAAGTCTAAATATTACCATTTTATTAACCCTGGTTTTTATTTCAACTAATTGTCCGAGCACTACGATTGATGATTCATTAAAAGGTAAAGCTACAGGTAAAATAAAAGGAGTCATTTTTGACGGACCCGGTGAACCACCCATCACAGAGGAAATGGTTGAAAATATTTTGCCTTCGAACGCTAAATGGATAGCCGTCATCCCGGAGGCTTTTACATATAGAAATACTCTGAAAGTAAAATCATTCTTACGTACCGGGGGCAGTGGTATGGTGAGACCATCGAGGGTAGTTTTAAAGTGGTGCGTTTTGCCAAAGAGCTGGGATTTAAAGTAATGCTTAAACCACATATGAGAATAACCTGGGACCTATCCGGATGGGATGAGCAGAAAAATATAGATTTTAAAATCGACGCTGATCGAAAAAAATATTCTGACCAGTGGATCATACCGACGGTCCGTCTTCCGGCACCATCTATGCGATTGCCACCCAATCTTTCCGACCCAAGACAGAAACGACGAAATACCATTACCACCCGATTATCCTGAGTCACTCGACCGATCAAGGGAGGACCTTTTCAGATCCGACCTTAATAAATCCAACCAACCTGGTTCATCAGGCGGGGATTCCGGTGGTACTATCAGATGGCACCGTGGCTTTTACTTTGTATGACTTCGCGCCCTGGACTCATAGTCGTCTGCTGGAGACCCGACGCATTTGGGCGGTCACTTCAAGCGATGGCGGTCGCACCACTTCGCTGCCGGCCTTTGTAGCCGAGATATCCAACGATCCTCAATTTCCGACCCTGGCTGTGGATCCAGCCCCTGCGAGTCCTTTCCGCGACCGTTTGTACTCGGTATGGACGCGTTTTGAGTCGGCTCCGCGAGGAATTTCTCTGGCCTCTTCCCATGACC
>JADFJB010000053.1 GCA_022566355.1 candidate division KSB1 bacterium | reverse complement strand
TTCAGGGTGGGCAGTTGAAAGTCGAAAACGGCACGACCTTTTCGTTCAGAAGTGGCTCATTGACACCGCCTACTGGCTGGACGGATAACCAGATCATCCTCTTCATGGAAATCGATATAGACACCGCCAAGAATGAGCTGCTGTTTAGTTTCGGACCCTCGGGATGCGAGTTCAGTCCATCAGCGACCGTCTGGTTTAATTATGCCGATTTGGGAATATCAGTACCCACACTTTATTACATCGATAGCAATGGCAATTATATCGAACAGGAACCTGAAAAAATCGATTATCGCGGCAATAAGATGTTGCTGAAGATCGATCACTTCTCTCGCTATGCATTAGCGGCGCAATAATAACAACGACAACAAGGAGGTTTACTCTCAAGGGTCATCCGATTTAGGATGGCCTTTTTTTATTGGGGGAATCTGGATGCTGGATGCTGGATACTGGATGCTGGATGCTGGATGCTGGATGCTGGATGCTGGATGCTGGATGCTGGATGCTGGATGCTGGATGCTGGATGCTGGATGCTGGATGCTGGATGCTGGATGCTGGATGCTGGATACCGGATACCGGATAACGGATTCCCCCTAGTGTCGTCTTGAAAAATGTAGACAGTTTTTCTTTTCTTTTTTCTTTTTATCCTCCCGCTCTCTGTTTCGCCCTATCGCTTCTGTTTTAGTCATAATTTAAGAGCATCAACACGATTGATGTATTCCATATTTTATTCAGGTTAAGAATGGTCTTAGGTTTGGAAATTTTGAATTGTAAAATTAACATTTGTTTCGTTTTTAGAGATTAGAAATTCGGATTTCAACTTTTTTTCCGTTCTCCGTTTCTCCGTTTTACGATCTATATCATGATAGCTTGTTATTTACATCGTTTTAGATTTACCTTAATCCTGTCTGGTAATTTTTGACAACTTCTCCTCAATCTCCTGCCAATTATAACCGTCATAAGCCGCAATCAAAACAATATCGCCTTTTTGAATCACGGTTTCAAGCTCTGGACAAGATTCCGGTTCTCCATCATGTATCAATGCTAATGGGTTGGCACGAATATTTGCCGTAATCATAGCTAGCTGAAATTCCTTCCAGGTATAGCCGATGATCTTTTTGGGAATAACGCTCTTCGGGTTGGCGCCCAAAGTGTTATGAAGCAGCCGCTCGACCATCAAAGCAGTACCGGAATCCTGGCATTCTTGTACAATCGCAAGAATTTCCAGGTCTTGCAGTATCGCGATGGCTCGTTTATCGAACATCCAGCCATTTTTTTGATCAACCAATATATACAACACCCGGGTGTCTTCCTTAACGAATGAGAGAATAAGTTTAACTACAGTATTGGTAATACCATCGGATTCACCAGACGATGGGTCTTTGGGAAAAACCAGAACTGTTTTGTTGTTGGCAAGATTAGCTTTCTCATAAGTTTCTTTGTCCAGGCTGCTGCCCCGGATAAAATGAACCCGGCTCCCATATTCCTGAACAATACTCCGCGGCAACTCATCAGTACTGTCATCGACTACACAAACACCGACATCACCTTCAACAGCATAAATTTCTCGCAGGAACATACCCAGTGTTTTCTCGCCGGGTAAATGAAAAATAACATAACCGTTTTTTATCGGATTGCTCATAAATCCAAATCTCCTTTGGTTTTTTCTGTATTGCATCGCCTCAAAGGTAGCTGCAAATAAAGTTCCCAGTACCGCAATTCCCATGGTTCCCAATATGATCGACGAAAACCGCCCGACTGTGGTTTGGGCTGAAAAATCTCCGTAGCCCACTGTACTAAAAGTAGCCCAGGTTACCCACAAAGCTTCCTCCCAGGCAACGCCCTCAACCCATTTATAAACAAACAGATGAAGTATAAACATGAAAAAAAAGATTATGAGTAGATTGAATAACCATAGCAATGGCTCATGTCGTTCTATGATTTTTTTTAATTTTGCAGGTAGGAAAAGCATCATCCAATTTTACCCTTTTGAATTGAATTCACTAAAGCTTCTGCCATGCTTTTTCATAAATTACGTCAAGTGTTGGAATGGAAGTAAGGTAATTGATGGCATCGGGATACTCTTCCGCTGTAAGGTCTCCCTTGCCAAACGTTCGCAAGGATTGAAACATGCTGGGCTTTAAATAGCGGGTTGGCACTTTAAAAGATTCCATTTGATGCAAAGCCAAAAGGCGATTATCCAAATCCGCATTGGGAAGTAAATGGCCGATAATCCAACCCCAGTTTCCCCCAAAGCTGCCGACGAATCCCTGGTACGGAATGGTCTTGAATCCTGCGGCTTCCATCGTTCTGCGAATACTTAGGAACACTTCCTTGGCATAATAGGGAGAGGTAGCCTGGGTGACCATAATCCCTCCCTCTGCCAAAATACTCCTGATTTTTACATAAAATTCCCAGCTGTAAAGTTTAGCCAGTTCAGAAGTTCGGGGATCGGGAAAATCAATGATGATTACATCCCATTTGCGATCTTTTATCTTACTGATAAATAAATCCGCATCATAATTCAGAATTACAAATTTGTTCAACTTCTGATTCTGCAATTCACCAACAAACGATTCGACTTCGATTTCCCAATCTGCAACCTCGGTAACCTGGCTGATTTCATGTTTTTTCCGTTTATCATTAATCCCGCCGATTTCATAATAGACCGGCACTGGACCCATGCTCCGAATCGCTCCGGACTTCAGAACAGCTACATTGGCATCTTTAAAAACATCCTGGTTGTACTGGGTAATAACCGGGTTAGACGCACAGAATTTAACCATACCAGGATCGATATCTACCATGGTGATGGAGTTTACAGATGGATAGTTACGGACAATATTAGCAGCCAATCCATCTCCACCGCCGAGAATTAAGACATTTAATTTGTTGCCTGTTCGCTTTTCATCCAAACTCCATAAGGTTATTGCCGGGATGACTAATGGCTCATGATAGCGTTCTTCATCATCGCCGGAAAATTGCAGCTGGCCATTCAGGAAAAGATCGTGGTTGCCGGTTCTTGCATTCCGGGTGACAACAATGTGCTGGTATTCAGTCTGTAGTTCGATGATCACATGATCCCGAAAGAATTTTTGTCGTTGTGACATGGTAACTAGCGGAGTAAGAAGAAATCCGGCGATTAAAGCTGTGGCTGTAAAACCAATAAGAAGCCGGGTTTGGATAACATTACGAATGTTTCCCTGTTTGTAAAAATACCAATATGCCATAACCGCAACGATGTAGTTAAAAACAGCAACCACAAAACTAATTTGCTCCAAGGGAAATTCTTTCAATAAATACCGGTAGAATAATTGGGCTCCCACAAACGCACCAATGTAATCCAGGGCAATGGTGTCGGATATATTTTTAGCCAGGCTGGCATATTTTTCGTTGATGCGTTGGGCAACCGGGATCTCCAGCCCAATGAGAAATCCAATTCCTCCAACCAGGAATATCTGGAACCCTCCGACTTTTTCAGGAAAAAATGCATGAGCGGAGAATAGGATAATGGGTGCAAAAGCGCCAAGTAAAGCAAGCGCCATTTCGATAAAGATAAATTGTTCGATTAGTTTTTCATTTTTTATGAAGGCAGGAAATTTTTGCAGATAACTGGCCAAGCCCATCATCAACAGCATAAAGGAAATTGTGAAAGTCCATTCTTTGGTAGAGTTACCAAAAATATGCGTTGAAGAGGTGCTTAAAATACATTCGAAGACGAAACCACACAAGCCCGTGAGGAACATCGATGATGCGATGTACCAGCGTGCAGTGGATTGGTTTTTATTCATGTTGATCTTTTGAACAGCACGCAGTTGACATTGTTAAAGCGGATTTCCAAAGGAAAATTTGTTAGAAATCCGCTAACATCCGAGTAATCCGTGTTCAATCGCTTTAAAGAACTACCGCAGCAATAATCAAAGCTGCTGTGAGGATAAATCCATCCATCTGTACGATGGCTGCAGCGTTCTGTTTGTCCTCGATTTCTTTTTTCAGATCGGCTTTTGGCAAGAATAAACGTGCAGCAGCTAACCTGACAAGAAGTAACAAAACGATGCCTTGAACGGCGGCAATGCAAATTGCAATGATATCATCACCGAGAGCGATAAATGGTCCGGCGATGCTATTCGAAAGTATTAATCCAAGCGCAGTTAACATGGCGCCGGCTGCGATTCCAGCAGCAACGTTGTTCTTTTCGATGAGATCAACCAAATTGAACGGAGTTACCATCTCGTAAATTTTGAAAAATATGACCAGGACAAGTTGGCCGATTACAAAGAAAATAAGTGCATTGAAGATACTGGCATTGTCCCCGCCAAGCGATTCCTTCAAAATCAAACCCGTTGCAAGGTAGCTACCCACTTCAAAAAATCCGACTGCACTGTTGCCTTTTTCAATGTGTTGATTGTTGTTTAAACCGATCAGCAAGAACTTGTCATTCACGAAACCAGCGATGAATAAGCATAGGAATGTAATCACACCGTAAAGTGCAACATAAGCGGTATCTTGCCAAAGATTTTCGACAGGCCCGACCAGGGAACTCGAAAGACCGAGACCAAGCCCTAATAATATTGCACCTTTACGTAAGGCGACAGCTAAATTGCCATCCTCGATGACAAGTTTATTCTCGTCAAATTTAGTGAGTGCATCGAATATTTTTATGCCGATAAAAGCGATAATCATCGCAACAGCAACAAACCAGGTCATTTGCCATGATTCAGTTAAGATGTCTTGTACCATTGGAATCTCCTTTGTATTTTTCGAAGTAACTTAATGTGTGTCTAGTTCAAAAGCAAGCTATTGTTGAATTTCAAAGCAAAACAGCAAATTTGCAGAAAAAATAATCTTTCCTGATATTACTTACCCGATCTGGAACTTCTGCCTGAACTTCTGGAACTCGAGCGAGATGATCTGCTGCTGCCAAATCCGCCTCGACGTACCTTGCTGGAAGGATTACGTGCCTGGAATCTTCTCTGGCTGGTTGTCGGATTCCTGAGAGGCGCTTTAACCCTGGATGAAGATTTGACATTTGTTGACGTAACATTCCTGGATAGACTATTTCCTCTGGTTCTATTATAGGATGAATTTCTTGTCAAAGAACCGGTACTGTTTCGGTAGGCACGAGAAGAAACGGGGCCATATCCACGGCCGTAATAACCCGGGTAAGCACCCATGCCAAATGGAGAATAGTAAGGAGAATAACGGGGACTAAACATCCAGCCCAGTAATAGCATTTGACCGAGGCCAAAAGAAGAGTGATGATAATGGTTGTGACCATACATCTGCTCATTTCCGCGTACCTGAACATTAGCCTTATCATCTGTCCTTTCGATTTCAATTGTCGCTACATCTTGTTCCTCGCCACTTCCGGATAAAACAGCCGTGAGTTTTAGCACTTTGATGCTGCCCTTATCGTCACTTTCAACCTTTATGAAATCTACCTTGCCATCTTCATCGAGATCGAGATTGTTAACCGAGTTGGGTTCGTTCAACTTTTTCTCCAAATCTTTAGCATCTGTGGATGTCTTCAACAATTCACCAACAGCTTTTAAGTCCAGGCCATCGGCGGCATAAGAAGTAACCTGGGTGTTCACTTTGTAGTAATTTTCACTGCAAGACGTATAGAACACCAAACTACCAACAATGAGCAATGAAACGCAATATTGCTTTTTCATGAATTTACCTCCTTAATCGGTTTAGTTGTATTATTAAAAATTCTTTTTTTACTCTTCCTCTTCCTCAAGGTCCGCCATTAACTGCAAACCATGCTCGATAATATCCTCAATAACATCTTCATCGCCCAAATCTTTCCAGGATAGGGCGGCATTAGAAGTTTCTAAAATTTCCTGCCAGATTTCACCGGACAATAATTCATTCTGCCAATTTGGTTTTTTGAAATCGAATCGATTTTCTTTAAGGAATGACATGAAAACAAATTCAACCGGCCTGGTTAAATGGTCTTCGTTCTTATTTTCAATTTTGTACTCCAAAACAGTAATGCGCAAATCTTCCCAGCGCTCATCATCCAAGAATGCATTCCATTCACCTTCGTCATCAAAATCGTAAATGGACTCCATTCCGAATTCACCCTCTTCCAGGTCTACGGAATCATAGACGCATAATTCCTTGTCTAATTCTTTGTAGCGAACCAAAAGCTCCGCCAGGGCAGTTCGGCCCGATTCTGTTGGAACAAATCGATTTTCTTTAATGATTATAGTATCGTTTTTTCGAAGATGCTGAAGAATGGGTTCAAGATGAAGATCATTGCCGGACAAAAGCACCGGAAAAGTATGTGGGCCGTTAATCAAATAATTCAGGAGAGCAAATCCTGCATAGCGGATTTTATCTTTGTTGCTCAAACTATATCTGATTCGTGCCATCAATGATCAACCTTCATTTACACCCATTGCAATGTGCTTTCACTTCGCACAATTGTTTGTTCGTTGGGGTAGGAGTGAGCCGTTGTGATTTTAATCTGGCCATCTGTTTCGTTATAATTTACAATTACTATGGTCTTCGGTACGATTTTGATTGATTCATGCATGGGAAAATCGAATACCAGTCCCATCGTATTCCATTCTTCGGATCGACCGATTTCCGCAGCGTTTTGTTCGAATTCATTAAGCCATTGCCCGGCATCGACATAACGAAGTAGTTTTGCCTGAAATGAATAATCGATCCGGTTCCATAATTTTAATTGAATAGTTGCGGAAACTTTACCCAGGGGACCATACGCAGCAATTTCATTATTGGATATTTCGTTTTCCTGGCAGGCAAAAAGTTCGTGAAATACTCTTGAATCAAAATCAAATGTTAACAAATGACTGGCGCCGATAATACGTCCGTGAATCGTGAACTTTGGTTCCTTTGAATCAACCCGGCTTTGCTTGAGGATGTTGAATTGCTTGAGATCAAGCTCTCCTTCGATTACAGAATGACGCAGAGCAGTGGCTGAGTTGTCTGAATAGTGTTTGTGATTTTTATTCATTTGGATCTCGGCTAAATTTACTTCTTGCTATTTCCCACAGCCCAGACAACAGCTTTCTCAGGCGCGATGCGGTAACCATAATTGACATCAAACTCGTCTTCTTCTTCGTTATCTCCAAACCAACGTTCGACACTGACGATAGGTGTGCCCAAGTCAATTTCGTTATCCTCTTCCGCTTCAAACGGTAGAAAATCCCAATAGCGATGTTTGTTAAATGCTTTCTGGGTTTCCTTTTTACCATCTCCGGTCCAGGTAGCTTGCAGGCTCTCATAGAAATACAAAGTCTGGCCTTTGTATGTGATTTCACCATCATCGTATTTATTGCAAAGATCCAGGAATAACTTTATACTTCTGACATCCGGAATACCATGATCCTCCAGAAAATAATTATTGTCATATTCGATTTTCGATAACGGGATCCCCGTTGTATGCCAGAAATTGATGACCAATTCATCCTCTTCTCCAAATTCGAGGAATCTCTTTTGGCCGGTATCTATATCCACCAGGTTAAACTCCTTATAGGGTGTTTTGCCTTGCATATAGTGGGTCTCGCCAACTACAAGATGGAGATTGTTTTCGATTTCCAGAAGACCACCCGGACGGGCATTTTCAAGGGTGTAGTTTGCCCTTTCTCTAATCGGAAGGGGTTTTGGAATCTGACGAATTAATTTTAACTTTCTATGAAAATCCAGAGCCATGTTTCAAGCTCCTTTCTGTTTATTAGTTACCTTTTCTTGACTTGTTCAATATCAGCGCAAATTTACTCAGTCACCCTTCGACTCCGCTCAGGGTGGCTGTTATTCTCAAAGTTGACAAAGATAATATAGACATTGTTAAATTATGAACAAAGTTAATTCATTTCGTAAAAATTAATATTAGCGCCCTGAGCGGAGTCGAAGGGTGTGACGCCATGAATCATTCTCAAAAGTCTTGAAATGACTTTCATTCTTACACTCTGCTAATTTGGGTAAAAAATCAAAGTTGCCGTCAATTAATGCTTCCTTCTTTTTTTTTGACCAACCTTTTACTTGCTTCTCAAATATCAAAGCGTCGTAATATTTGGGAAATTCTGAAACGAAAACGACTTCAACAGGTAGTTTTTTCTTAGTATAGTCAGGACCTTTGCCAGATTTATGTTCATAAATTCTCTTTTCAAAATTATGAGTAGAGCCTTATAGTACGAATTGTCTGAACATTTTAAGATGTAAACATAACCCTTCATTAACATCATTCCTTATAGGTGGCTGTTATTTTCAAAGTTGACAAAGATAATATACGTTGCTAAATTAAATTATAAAACTTTAGTTTATTCATATATCATAAAAAATCAAATGCTAGCGCCCTGAGCGGAGTCGAAGGGTGGAATTTTCAATAGTACGGAGTTAAAGAACAATTTATGCCTCAATCGAGGTTTCGGTTTTCTCTTTTTCTTCAGACCGCATCACACCTGCTTTTTGACCCATGGTTTCAGACATTTTACTGAGAGCTGCAATTCCTTCAGTTGCCTTCTGCACGCCTTGTCTTTTTATCTTTTCAGTTTCTTCGATAGCAGCCAACAAGTCGTCATGGGCTGCTTTTACTTTATCAAGGGCCAATACCGGATTCGTATGAAGCTCCGCAATTTCTGTGCTCTGTTTACGGATAGATGCCGCGTTTGCCTTGAGCAGATCGGCTGCATAATCCTGGGTTGCTCTGGTGGCATCCAAAACTTTCTTCTGCCGTGCCAATGCAGCCTGGATGGCCAGACCTACCGTCAGTAAGCCTGTTGTGACCGTAATGGTGCGATCCACCGATTGCTTGAGCAATCGGTTATTGTCGATGGTCATATCAATACTGACAAAGAATTGCATGTTGACCTGCTCCATGGTGCGCAGGTCTTGAACCCGCATGGCCACTGCATGCTGGACCGATTCTAATTTAGGCCGTTCCTCATCAGTTGCGGTCGCAAGACGCTCTTGCAATTTTTTCATGATTAGTTCACCGAGATAGGCGTTCTTTTGCACAGCCAATTGCTGTTCTTTAACATTGATATATAGATTGTCCAGTGAAATATTATCTTTGATCAGCATTTCGCCGCCTTCACGTAAATTAGCGACAATAGAATCGATCTGGGTTTGAACCGTCTCATATTTTATAGCAATTTTTTTCAGAATTTTGCCAATCGCTGGTACCTTACCGAAAATTCTGGAAAGTTTTCCCGGCTGTCCGACAACGTGGGGATTGATTTCATCTAAAGTCATACGCAGTTTCACCATGCCATCCGGAATCGCTGCTCCTTCGCTTCCAACCTGCTTCATCATTTCACCGACTCGAACTTTAAGCAATTCGGTCTCTCGTGCAGAGCTGGCCTGAGTGTCAGAGCCAAGACTTTCTAATTGACGGACCAATTCCCGGTTTTTACCACCTTGCAATTCTTCAACCAGAGTTGCTGACCTTTTTTCAAGCTCCTCTTGCTCTTTGCTTTCAAGTTCACTCGGCGCTGTCGGAACAATTTCCGTTGTTTGTGCACTTCCCTGCGTTTCGTTCATATCCAAACTCCTTGTTTAAATTCTTCCATAATCTTGTTCATCAAAATCAATCGTAAAATCCTAATATTAAGCTTCTACACCTTTTTCGGTAAACTTATGTCGCAAGAATGTATCCTGCACACGAAATTCATTAACCTTGCGTTCTTCAATTAATTTGATGATGTTATCGATTTCCGTTTCCAGGGAATTCAAGGTAGCCATGAGTGTGGTTATCTCCCCTTCCCTCGCATCCGGTGATAAGGCTAAATATGGATCAAGTAGTTCCGGCAGATAATTGGTCACCATCCTGTTGACTACATAAGTCAGTTCCGAGCCAGGATGTTCGCGATTGGCTTTCGGCACAATATTTCCGAGCTTATCTGCAATGGATTCGAATTTATCGAGGACTTCTTTTTTTAAATAGGGATCCAACCTGAGTTTTTTGTTCATGGCAAGAATTTGTTCGAGATATCTATCGACGGGGTCGGCGGTATCAACGATTTCAATTTTTGGTTTTTTACCGCTTGCAGGAAAGACAAACAAACCGATGAGCAATCCTAACGCCGCTCCGATAATAATGGGTAACAACGAACCGATTAATGCATTAAAAATAAGACCCACTACCGCCCCTGCTATGGCAGCGATTATTGCTTTCTTGGAAATGCGGAGTTTATCCACGTAAAACCTCCTTGGGTTTTTGCGAAAAAAGTATGAACTGATCGGAAATTGCTATAATGCTTTTCTGTTTTAAGATTCATTTTGTTTTTATTGGAGTATCAAATGTAAAACACAATAATATAATAAATTGAATTATGATTACAAGCAATTGATGATTTTAACAACATACGATAAAATTATTTTTGTGTTCAATTATCAAAATTTTGTGTAATGAAGTAGGGGCGAAGCATCTAATCCCAGGAAAAGAGATTTAGAGAATATGTTCAACAAGATGCTTCGCCCTTACTAAACCGGTAACAGTAACTTATATCGCAAATGAAGGGGTTCTGATTGCAAAGGGTGAAGAACAAGTTCTAATCGATGCCATCCATAAATACTATTACCCGGATTATTTACCAACTGACCCTGCTATTTTAGATAAAATGAACAGAGGAGTAAAGCCCTTTTCCAGTGTTGATTTGATCCTGATTTCTCACATTCACAAAGATCATTTTGATGCATCATCGATTGCAAAATATCTAAACGTTGTAAAAGATGTCGTTTTGTTTACTACTCCACAGGTTGCTGATAGTGTTTTAAATTATTTGGGACCAGATAACAGTTCTTTAGATCGAATCAAGCGGGCTCAATATACTTCCGGCTACAAATCAGAATTTGAATATAATGGAATTAGAGTAAAAATCGGCAAAATTGCGCATGGATCCAAACGTTGGAGCTGGATCCAAAATGCAGGTCATATCATTTCTATCGGCGGGAAGAATTTCTTGCATATTGGCGATCCGTATTTTGGCGAACAAGATTTTAAGAAACTAAATTTGTCAGAAGAAAACATTGATGTTGCAATTTTGCCTGTTTGGTTTTTAACCAATACAAAGGGTCGGGAAATCATTAGCAATTTCATTAAACCCAAACATTTGATTGCAGTGCATGTTTCTCCAGGAGATTCAGCTGATGCAAGCAGAGAAGTAGCTAAATATTATCCAAGTGCTACAGTGTTTATAAAACCTATGCAAAAAGTTGAGTTTTAAATAACTATAATTTGTATTAAAAATAACAATTTACCTTCTGAGATGAAGAATAAAAAGGCTTAAGGTAGAAAGAAATATCTAATACAATAAGTAATTAATTATCAAAACCCAAGAGCAAAAAGCAATGCAGGCTTGATTTCATCAAGTTTTGAATCAGACAATTTAGAAATGTAAGCTCCAATTTTACCCTTAGACACAGTCTGAATATGGTCCAAATTGATGGCGCTTAATGTTTTCATACCATCTTTTTGATCTAAAATAACTTCAGTTGGAATATCTCGAATCGTTGATGTTATTAGAGCAATCGTCACTTCACCTAGAAAATCTAAAGCAGAATTGCGTGTTAAGATAACGACAGGTCGTTTTTTATTGGTTGATTTAAATGTATACCAGCGAATTTCACCTCGTTCCATAGTCAATTCCCCCACACCTGTTCATCTTCCCAAATATCAAATTCACCTGTTTGAACTGGATGCTTTAGATAACCATCACGATGCCTCTTTTCAAGTTCTTTTATTTTTAGTCTCTCAAGATAGTATTGAAGTGATTTTCTAATAAAAGCAGAGCGGTTCGTCTTGAGTGCGCGAATTGCTCTATCGACCTGATTAAGCAAGTCTTCATCCAATGTCATTTGAATTGTCTTCATTTCAATCCTCGGTTTTATCCACATTTCTATAGCTATTTATATAAACATATTAGTATATGTTACTACAAAAAGCAACACATCTAAAAACCTCAAACAAAAGCACCATCCCCCACGCAGATTACACATTTTACTCGGATCAGTACAGATAAAAATCAGCGAATATCTGTGTCATCAGGCTCATCCGCGTTCCATTTATGATAATAGTATTCTTATTCATAAGACTAAGTAATTTCTAAAAATCAAGGCTTACTTAAAGTTACAAATCAAAATAAAGCTTTGTGAACACATCTCTTTTAAGTAAATTGTCAGTACCATTTAAAAATAGTTCAATTTACCTTAATTAAAGAAATTATAATCAAAAGGATTCATTATGGCTAAGTTTACAAAAGTTAATTCTATACTTTGTATTGTAGAAATCCCCAAAACAGTGGCTTGTGAATTAATGAAAGAAGTATTATTTATTATAAATAAACCCAAATACAAATATGACTAACCAAAGTATGGATTTCGAGAAATACCTATCACCCACACAGTTCATCGACAGCGATCACGCTGACGTGATAGATTATGCCAACGCTGTTACCAGGACAGATTCATCAGAGGTGGAAAAAGCAATTAGCCTCTATTATGCGGTTCGGGATGATATCTATTATGATCCTTATCACGTTAAACTGGTGCCAGAAAAAATGAGTGCGAGTTTTACTCTGTCCTCCAAAAGAAACTACTGCATTCCAAAAGCTATATTATTGGCTGCCGTTAGCAGGGCCGTCCATATTCCCAGTCGTCTTGGTTTTGCCGATGTAATCAATCACCTCTCGACTGAAAAAATTAAGGCGGCAATGAAAACCAACATATTTGCATATCATGGCTACACGGAGCTGCTGTTGAATAACCGGTGGGTTAAAGCTACTCCGGCTTTCAATCGCTCCCTTTGCGAAAAATTTCATGTTAAGCCGCTTGAATTCGATGGCATAAATGATTCGATATTCCATGAGTTTGATGAAAAAGGCAATAAACACATGGAGTATGTTCGCGATCATGGTCAATATGCGGATGTGCCCCTGGATGATATTATCGCATCCTTCAAGAAACACTACCCACATTTGATAGCAAAAAAAGAATATTATCTGGAAGGTGATTTTCAGGACGAGGCAAAACCGATTTTAAAATGATAACCACTAGCGAAGCTTCGCCTCAAACCGACAAAAAAAGACAAGCTTAATAAACTCGAAATGCTAAAATCGAAATCCTAAACAAATTCCAATGATAAAATTCCAAATACACCAAACAAAACGAAGAAACCTATTGAGGAGAGTAAATGATTTTAATTTTGTATTGTTTAGAATCTAGAATTTAGGATTTCGAATTCTAAATTAAAGTAATTTTATTTCATCGCAAAAAAACTTGACTCAAAATCAAAGTTGTTTATCTGATAAAACCATCAATGGTTCACCAGCATTATGTATTTAATTCTCCAAAGATATTTAGACAGGATCGACAAGATGAACAAGTTTTAACCAGCCAAATCCACTCTTTTGAGGAACATTCATGACATTCGGTAAAGGAACGCTTAAGGCTTTAGGACCGGGACTTCTATTTGCGGCAGTATCAGTCGGGGTTTCCCATTTGGTCCAATCTACCAGGGCAGGTGCTGAATATGGCTTTACTCTCATCTGGATAATCATTCTGGCCTTATTATTAAAGTATCCCCTTTTTGAATTTGGCCAAAGGTACACTGTAGCAACAGGTTACAGTCTGCTTGAAGGCTATCGCAGACAGGGAAAATGGAGTCTGGTCCTTTACCTTTTACTTACCCTGGGAACAATGTTTACCGTTCTGGGCGCTATCACTGCCGTAGCTGCAGGTCTGGCCATTCAGCTGACCGGATGGGAACCTTCCATTTCAGGAATATCGGTAATCACGGTGTGGTCTGTCATACTCATGATCATCAGTGTACTTATCCTGGCGGTTGGCCGTTTTCCTCTTATGGACAAAGTCATTAAAGGTACCATGGCTATTCTAATCCTATCCACTATTGTAGCTACAATTTCTGTACTTCCCAGGTTAAGCGGAATTCGTCTTTGGGGATCTGTAGGCTTGAAAGATATCGGTTTTATTGTAGCCCTGGTTGGCTGGATGCCCACAGGACTGGATGTGCGTGTCTGGCAATCCTTTTGGACTTCTGAGCGAAAAAAGGAGCCCGGACATAGCGCCACTCTTAAGCAAACTCTCCTGGATTTCAATATCGGCTATATTGGCACCGGTATTCTGGCATTGATGTTTTGTATTCTTGGCACAGCAGTGATGTTTGATAAAGGTATCGAGATCCAAAAAAGTGCAGGAGCCTTTGCCGGGCAAATCATCGATCTCTATACTTCGACTCTTGGCTCATGGAGCAGACCGATCATTGTGATTTCTGCCTTTACTACGATTTTCTCCACCATGCTAACCGTCATTGATGGCTTTCCCCGGGCTTTACAGCTTGTGGGAAGGCGTTTCAAGACTGCTGAAAATCCTAATGAAGTACTTGAAAAATCAGGGCATTCGTTTGATTATTGGATCTGGATGGTTACTCTGACAATTGGGGCAATGCTTATCATCATTTTCTATCTGAAAAGCCTTGGCGACCTGGTTGATCTGGCAACGACTCTTTCTTTTCTTTCAGCCCCATTCCTGGGTTTTCTCACTTACAAAGCTGTAATGGCGCCGGAAGTGCCGGATGAATTCAAACCCGGTTTCTGGCTTCAATTGCTTGCCATTTCGGGAATTGTTTTTCTAAGCGCTTTTATGCTGTATTTTCTCTATTTCAGATTTTTAGGTTAACAGTTTGCACACAAAACCGGATTTATTATCTTGGACTATTTAATTGCTTAACACACATTAAATCACTATTTTCTGTCAAGTTGATATGGGCAGTGTGGTTTCATCAGGAAACCAGTATTACTACAAAAGTTGGGAGGAATTAACATGAAAGAACTAGTTAAACGTAACCTTATAGGATCGGGTCTTTTTGTGTTTTTCATTTTATTTTTGGGCGGAACTATGAATGCCCAGGAATCTCAAATTAAAGTTAAATTAACCATTCCCGATTCAACAATCATCCAAATTCTAAACACAACCGATGGCTCGACACTAATCGGCCGTATTGTCGAAATTGGTGAAAATGAGATCCAATTTGAAACGACTATTGGTAAATTGACAATTCCTATCGCAAAGATTGAGAATATTAAAGAAGCACCTGTGACTTCGATAAAGGATGGCAAATACTGGTTTCCAAACTCCAACAGTACCCGGCTCTTTTTTGCTCCTACCGGACGAATGTTGAAAAAAGGAGAAGGCTATTTTTCAGATTATTACTTATTTTTTCCAGGCATTGCTTATGGTGTTTCCGATAATGTAACGATCGGAGGCGGTATTTCCCTTATTCCTGGAGTCGGTTTTGAAAACCAAATATTTTATCTAACCCCGAAGATCGGTATTAAAGCAACAGAGAATGCCAACTTTGCGGCCGGCGCACTCATTATGCGAGTTTCCGATTTTGGTGATGATGATCACCCCATAGTCGGCATTCTTTATGGCGTTGGTACTTTTGGTACTACGGATAAAAGTTTCACGATTGGGATCGGTTACGGCTTTGCCGATGGTGATCTGGCTGAAAAACCAATGATCATGGTAGGCGGCGAAAGCAGAGTATCTCGCCGAATAGCATTGGTAACTGAAAATTGGATTCTTCCTGGTGTGGACAGCGCTATTTTTTCTTATGGGATCCGGTTTTTTGAAGAAAAAATTAGCGTGGATCTGGCGTTCTTGAATTCAACGGACATCGGGTTTTTTCCGGGAGTTCCTTATTTAGATTTTGTTTTTAATTTTTAAAAAGCTGGCCGTGCTTCCTCATGGTCTGAATCAGATTGCATGATGAAATCACATTTGTAGTTAAAACCATTTAGTATCAACTACAGCAATTTCTCTGAATTCATTTTTAAATTAATTAACCTGGATAATTCATCTTCATGAATCATGCTTTTAAGCTTAAAACTCCCATCTGTGTCACCCAGGAGGGGTCTATTCTCATACATTTGAAAAAGCTGCAATTTAACACGAAATATAATGAAAAATTTATTTTCTAAATTGTCATCCCGCTGCAATGGGACGACATTAGGAAACTTTAAGCTTTAGTATTAAAATCATGTTTTCCATTCCTTTCTTTTTTAGTGCGAAATTAATGGACATTATTTTTATTCTGTTTATCTTTTTCCTGTATCAAATTTGAAAACGGTGAAGCAAACAGGAAAAAGGAGAGATGAAATGACAAGAGAAGAATTTCTACAACGGTTTTCGATGTTTTTTTTCGGAGCGGTTGGAGCGACGGGTCTGTTATCAAGTTGCAGCTCTGAAAAGCAAGCAGAAACAGAGACGCCGGCTGCTCAACCGGAAGTAAAAATGGCTGTTGAGGATCCTTGTAATGATTTGACAGGCTTGACAGATGTAGAAATTACTGTGAGAAAAACCTTTGAATACGTTGGAAGTACTCCCATTCCGGAGCAACGGTGTGATAATTGCCAGTTCTGGACTGTGCCGGAAGCAGGCGCCACTTGCGGTGGTTGCCAGATCATGAAAGGTCCATTTAATCCGAAAGGCTATTGTAAACAGTGGACGGTAAAAATTGCCTAAATTTATTTAATACTCTTTATGTTTTAAAGCAATCTGCATAACTCAATATCAAGAATTGAAATTGACTATTCCTCTAAACGCCAGATTTCAGTAAGCAAAAACATCAAATGATTATGGGAACGATTTACCTTAAAACCGCTGTCATCTGAGCCCTCTATGAAATGGTCTTCTTCTTCACGCCCTGCAAATTCTACCGGTCCCAAAGATGGATGTTTTCTAGCTGCACCAAAATTTCACTATTTTCAGGGATTAGGTGAAGCATGGTTAATGTCCCTTGCGGTTTTTGCCGCGCTCGCCAACGGGTTTGTCCGTTTTTTACCGGATCGATCTTAACGAACTCGGGATCGCTGAATTCTTCCGTCGTGAGGATCACATCATGAGTAAAAATTGGCATACGCTCATGATAAGCTCTGCCTATGTGTCGAATATCTCTGAATAGGCAGTTTCCTGTCCCCAGGTTGCCAGGTATACCACATCATTATATTTTACAAATCCATTGTCCGTATCGATTGTGGTATTTCGTACTATACTCTTTATGGATGGCGGTTGTGAGTAATAATAAATGCCAACTGAACTAAGAATAATGAAAAATAGAACCAAGGTACCTGCCTTCATATTATCTATTAACCATCACCAATTTGCTCGTTCCTTTTGGGATGTTTCCCAACCGAAGAGAAGCGCTGCCCGAATCTGGGTTGGATTAAAATTCTCCAGTTCAAGTTTCACAGGCTCTGGTGGCCGAATAACCTTGACATCAATTTTTCGTTTTTTACTCAATAAACTATCTGTGGGAGGCGCCGGTATTTGATCCAGGAGAGTGTTGATTTGTTCACAATGCTCAATATCATTGTTTACGGTTTCATTGGTGACGATTCCCGTCAAACGTTCCATTAATTCGAGGACATTTTTCCGATTAAATTTTTCTCTTTTCAAATCTTTCGTCTGACAAAGAACGCAGATTATATCGGTAGCGCCATCCCGGATGGCCTGGCGCAGCGGCGCAACTTCGCGAATGCCGCCGTCAAGAAAAGGTTCGTTGTTGATCATTTTTACGGGCATAGCCAGGGGAATGGCTGTACTGGCTATGATATAATCCAAAATATTCGAATCCTCAACACCAGCATAAACTAGCTTTCCGTTGGCGATGTTAACTGCGCAAGCAAAGAATTTTACAGGGCTTTCTTTAAGATTCTCGCTCTTAAATTCTCTTTTTACCAAATCCCGGAAAGGTGATGTGTCTATAAAGCCATCAAATTTACTAAAGAGGACATCTATCGCAAGTTCTATTCCATCTCGTGTTCTTCCCAACTTTTCAAAAGCGGTAATTTCCTGAATCCAAAAATTTTGCAGCTCGTTGGCAATAGCTACCCAATCCGGCGCTTTTTTTGCTATGGCCGCCCTGCCCGGTCTGCGAGAAAAGCGCCATTCAGACTTCCAACTGATGTGCCATAAATAGCATCAGGCACAAAACTGCCTGATGTGAGTAAATCTGTAATGACTCCGGCTTGAAATGCTCCCTTTATGGAACCGCCGCTTAATACGAATGCCTTCATTTTATACCTCCTGCTGATTTAATTAATTATTTAATTAGATATTAGTGGGTTAAAAAGAGATGTCATTCTAACCTCATTCATGTTTGGTTTACATATTAATTATATTCTTTAGAATAGGTGAAATATAGTGAATTTAATTGCTGTGATTTTATAGACTTTTTTATATATTAAAAATAATCGTCAAAATATTCACTAGGGACTGCAGCTTTGAAATTTTTTTCCGAATATTATATTAAGGCATTGTAATGATTCTGAAAAATTTAAAGGAAACTTGGTAACAATGATAGAATTAAAATCTGACTTTCATCTTCATACATGTGACGATCTAAAAGATTATGTAGGCCATACGGGATTTGAATTAATCGATTGTGCGGCACAACGGGGTTTTAAGGCATTGGCTATAACCAATCATGATCTTTTTACCTTTAATAATGACTTAAAAAGCTACGCGTCCGACCATGATATTCTCCTCATTCCCGGCATCGAAAAGAAAATTGCAGGGAAGCATGTGTTATTATTAAATGCATTCCCTGCCACCGAAAAAATTGAGACTTTCGACGATTTGTATTATGCAAAAAAGGACGGACTTTTTGTGATTGCACCGCATCCGTTCTTTAAAGCGAGGACCTGTTTGGGAAGAAAGCTGATTAATGAAATCGAGCTGTTTGATGCAATAGAATATTGTTTCTTTTACAGCAAATTATTTAATCTGAATCGCAGGGCTGTTAGAGTAAGTCGAAAAGTGGGATTGCCTTTAATCGGGAATTCCGATTGCCATCTCCTGGAATATATGGGCGTTTGCCATTCAATGATTGCAGTTGAAGAAAAATCCATGGAATCTGTATTTTCAGCCATCCGAAACAATAGCGTCAATGTTGTAAGCCGGCCAATATTTTTGCCAAAACTTCCTATGCTCCTGGTTGAAATGAATCAAAAACGACGGAAACTCTCGGAACGAAAAAGGCAAGAATTGACCCTGCCTGCTTTCGAATTCGGAAAAGAATTGGAAGAAGTTTCGATGTAAGGTCTTGGGTTAAATGTGCATTGGGTTTTCTAGCTCTACGGGACTTAAAAGGGGAGTAAAGGTTAGATTATGCTACAAATATTCGATCCCTATAATAGGGATCGAAAGAAACGTAAGACTCTATTAATTGGCTTGCTAGGCCAAAATATTTATAGCAGATATAACCTATAAAATCGGTAAGTCCCACTAGGGACAAAATATTTATTTAGCCAATTATGCTATTAATCATCCTTCTTTAAAGCAGCTTTGGCGGCGGCAAGAAGGACATCAGGGTCTATTCTTATTCTATGATTCGGATTGGTATATGAAAACTTTATTATCCCATCTGTCCCAACAACAAAAGCAGATGGAGCCGGCAAAATATGATGGGTTTCGCCGGAAGCGACTTCAATGTCAATATTAAATCCCTTGTATCTTTCGAGGGTTTTGTCATCAAGTATATATGCGATACCAAAAGCCTGTGGGCTGATCGCTTTAGAATCAGACAGGAGCGTGTAATTCAAATCATGCTTTTGAAGGCTTTCCTGTAATTTCTCCGGGCGATCGGCACTGATCGCAATGATTTGATAGCCCAATTCAATGACCTGGGATTCGATCTTATGCAGTTGACCCAACTGCAGGTTGCAGTACGGTCACCAACCGCCGCGGTAAAAAATGAGTATGGTTGGCTTCTGTTCGATTGCCGCATTTAAATTGAACGAACTGCCGTCTATTTTTGTCAGCTCTAATTTAGGGACCGATTCGCCAATGAGGATAGGGCAGATTTCATTTGGAGAGTTTGGCAATGTATTTTGTGATTGATTAGTATTTTCATTGTTCTGAGCCAAACAAATTGAAAACCATCCAAACAAAACAAACACCAAACTGATTTTAAAAAATAATTTTCTCATAAAACCTCTCATAATAATTTGTTATAAAAGACTAAAATACCTTTTCTTTGTGATCTCTATAATTAACACTTTTTTTTCCACCACTGTCAAGAGTTAATTATTTTTTTTTCAAGGTTTAAACGCAGTAATGAAACTCACATAATTTGGATTTCACCGTAGTTTAATTATTCTTCTTCTTGCTATTAATTACTCATTAGGTTATATTCAACACCTCTAAAATCGAAATTCGGAAATATGAATGGCAAATAATTCAGTCGTACAGGTAAACAATTTACGCAAGACCTATGGCTCACTGGTGGCAGTCGATGGCATCTCTTTCGAAGTGTATGAAGGCGAGATATTTGGCATGGTTGGGCCTAATGGCGCCGGCAAAACCACAACTATCGAATGCATCGAAGGATTAAGATCTCCAAATGATGGTGAGATAAATGTCCTCGGCTTAAATCCCACAAAAGATGGTTATAAACTCAAAACGCAGATTGGAATTCAACTGCAGCAAGCGGAATTACAGGCACGCATTAAGGTTTGGGAAGCCCTCGATCTTTACAGCAGTTTCTATGGCAATTCAATAAATTTGGCAGATTTATTGGAAAGACTAGGACTTTCTGAGAAACGGAACACCCATTATTCTAAACTTTCCGGCGGCCAAAAACAGCGATTGTTTATTGCAATGGCACTGTTAAATAATCCTGAGCTCATTTTCTTAGATGAGCTCACAACGGGACTTGACCCCCAGGCGCGCCACAATATGTGGGATTTGGTTCGTGGAATTCGCGATGATGGTAAGACCGTTTTCCTCACTACTCATTTTATGGAAGAGGCAGAAAGGCTTTGCGATCGGGTGGCAATTATGGATAACGGCAAAATAATCGCAATCGATACCCCTGGAAATTTGGTGAAGAATCTGGGTGCGGAAAATCGTGTTGTGTTTATGGTTGACGAAGAGTTTGATACTGGTTTCATTGAAGAAAAAAGCTCGGTAACCAAGCTCGAACAGAGCGGCAACCGCATGGTGGTCTATGGCAAAAGCGATCAACTGGTAGTCGATGTCGTGGTTGCCCTATCCGAGAAAAAAATCCAGTTTCGCGATCTTCGAACCGAGCAACCTAATCTTGAGGATGTGTTCTTGTCGCTCACCGGCCATTCGATGCGGGATTAAGAGGAGAAAGATGAAAGGACTATTCAAACTATCTTTAGTGGAATTCAAGTTGTTTACACGAGAATTTTTCGCGGCGTTCTTCACCTTAGCTTTTCCGGTAATGCTGCTGGTTTTATTCGGCATGATCTATGGCAATGAAAAATCAGATTTCTTTGGCGGCTATGGTATGGTGGACATTGCCGTACCATCTTACACGGCTATGATCATTGCCTCCAGCGGACTCATCAGCATTACCACCATCATCGCTTCCTACCGTGAAAAGGGCATTCTGCGCAGGTTGCATGCCACACCGCTTCGGCCGCAAACCATATTGAGCGCTCATGTTATTGTAATTTTTATCATGACTTCCCTGGGCATGGGCTTGTTGATCATCACCGGTAAGTTGCTATATAATATGCAGTTTGAAGGGAATTTCCTAAGCGTGGCAGCCGGGTTTACACTCAGCAGTCTGAGTTTCTTCTCCCTGGGATTTCTCATAGCCGGCTTAATACCCACAGCCAGAACCGCCCAGGCGACTGCGATGGTGTTATTTTATCCGATGATTTTCTTATCGGGAGCAACCATTCCCCTTGAAGTGTTGCCGGAAAACGTTCAAAACATTGCTACGATCTTGCCACTGAAACATGTTGTTATTCTGTTGCGAGGGCTTTGGATTGGACACAGCTGGCAGCAACATTTGACTGAAGTGGCGGTGTTGTTTGGAATTCTGATCATCGCCATCCCTATCTCCGCCAAAACTTTTCGCTGGGAATGAGTTTCTTAATATAGGTTTAAAAATTTTGGATCTTTATGGAGTTCATGACATGAATGGATATTACAGGAAAATGTTGCCTTTGTTATTTCTGATTTATGGTCTCGCTGCCTGCCAGAGTAACAGCAACAAAACTTCCAGCGCAGAGTCAGATTTATCTATTCGAAAAGAAATTTCTGTCCAGCAGGCTTATGAAAAAATCATGAACGATAACGAAAATCCAAACCTGGTTGTAATCGATGTCCGCACTCCTCAGGAATATGAACAAGTTCGCCTTCAAAACAGTATTTTGATTAATTATCGCGATCCGAATTTCAAGATGGAAATCAGTAAATTAGACAAAAATAAAACGTATATCGTTCACTGCCGTTCCGGCAAACGAAGCGGCAAAGCATGTGAAATCATGCAGGAAATGGGTTTTAAGGAAGTCTATAACGTAGCCGGAGGAATCTTGCAATGGCAAGAGGCTGACTTGCCGGTTGTGAGACTATCGAATTGAGTGGTCCTGTTAAAACACAACTAAAAATATTTGGTTTTCAAAATGAATAAAACATTCCTTCTTTTAGGCAGTATAAACGCTTTCTTAGCAGTCGGACTGGGTGCATTTGGCGCCCATGGCTTGCGATCAAAAATTTCTCAAGAAATGCTTGCGATCTATCAAACAGGCATCCAGTACCATATGTTTCATGCAATGGGATTGATGATTGTGGGTTTAGTATTTCAATGGATTTCCAATTCCTCGGCTATGATCTGGGCCGGTTGGTCCATGGTATTTGGCATCCTGATTTTTTGCGGAAGCTTATATGCCTTAAGTATATCCGGGTTGCGGTGGTTTGGCGCAATCACACCTATTGGCGGCCTGGGATTTTTAGTAGGCTGGTTTTTGTTTGCTTATGCTATTTTTAAGCAATCAGTTAGTTCATGAAATTTATTAGGAGAAAATCACATGTTTAATTTCAACAGTAAAAAAATTATTTTAGTCTTCATCTCGATGTTTGTTCTTATCAGTCCGGCATTTGCACAAAACAAAGACCTGGGCATTATTGATTTTCCAACTTCCGGTTCTCCGGAGGCGCAAAAATATTTCATTCGGGGTGTCCTCTTAATGCACAGTTTTGAATATCGGGATGCAGCGGCTGAATTTAAAAAAGCCAGGGAAATCGAGCCGGGTTTTGCCATGGCGTATTGGGGTGAAGCCATGACCCATAACCACCCGGTCTGGAATCAACAAAACAAATCTGCTGCACAAAAAATTATGAAGGGATTAGCGTCTACTGCCGAGGAGCGTATGAAAAAAGTACCCACCCAAAGAGAGAAGGATTACTGGCGTGCGCTTGAGGTTTTGTATGGCGATGGCGATAAAATCAGCCGTGATTATGCCTATTCTGAAGCCATGAAACAGTTGTATGAGAAATATCCCGAAGACCTGGAAGCGGCGAGTTTTTATGCCCTTTCCATCCTTGGTACGGTTCAAGGTAAACGCGACTTCAGAACTTACGTACGAAGCGGCGCTATTGCGCAGGAGGTATTCGGGAAAAATCCCCTTCATCCGGGTGCGGCACATTACGTCATTCATTCATTCGACGACCCGATTCATGCACCGTTGGGATTGAAAGCAGCCAGGGTGTATTCTAATATCGCACCGGACGCGCCCCATGCCTTACACATGCCTTCCCATATTTTTATGGCGCTGGGTATGTGGGACGACTCCGCATCTTTAAATGAAAGATCGGCGGCGGCAGCTTTTAAAAAGGGTCAAAATGGGTTACATCCAACCTGGTGGCTGCACTATACTTACCTTCAGCAAGGCCGATACGAAGAAGCGCGAAAATTATTGGCCGAAGTTGAGAAAAAAATGAATCAGACTAATTCCAGAAGTTATATCAGGCATGCAGCCCATATGCGTTCTTCATTTATCGTTGAGACCCGGAATTGGCGAGAAGCGAATATCGGAAATTTTGATGCTTCAAGTTTGGGAACTAAGGCAATGGCCAATGTTTTGTTGGTGAATGGATTTGCCGCAATTGAGTTTGAGAAAATTGATAAAGCAACTAAAATATTGGATCAGCTGAAGGAATTAATTTCCACCGAACAAAAGTCGGATGATCTTGAACTGGTTCAACTAATGCATAAAGAGCTGGAGGCTTTTATTCAATTTAAAATGGATAACGATAACAAGGCATTGGCGCTTTTACAGGAAGCCATCGCTTTACAGGATAACATGCGCTTCGAATTTGGCCCGCCTATTCCTGTGAAACCCGTTCATGAGTTATTTGGCGAGGTGTTGCTTCAATTAGACCAACCGGAAGAAGCCAAGCGTGAATTCAAAATTTCATTGACGCAAAATGCCAATCGGGCATTGTCCTTGTTGGGATTAGCGCGGGCGAACTCTGCCCTGGGAGATTCCGAGGCAAGCCGTAAAGCATACTCGGAGCTGAAAGAGATTTGGCATAATTCTGATGATCTGCCGGAATTGCAGGAGATAAATAGTAAATTGGTTCAGGTCGGAAGCCAATGAGCAATGGATAATGGATAATGGATAATGAACAATGAACAATGAACAAAATTCAATAAATCTCAAAAAATCAAAAAACAAAAATCAATGGGAAAACAACCTTTCTGATTTGTTACTTGTCATTTGGATTTTTGCTAAATACTGTATTCATGTGACTTAACAAAAAAATTGTATTGACATTTATCTTCAAGTTTCTAAATTAAAATAAGAAATGGGTAAATCCAGGATACTGGACTAAGGAAGCCGGTGTGAATCCGGCGCTGCCCCGCAACTGTAATCAGCTACGAATGCCTGATAAATCCACTGTCCCGCCCAGGCGGGATGGGAAGGAAGGCAAGTAGATTTGAAGCTGTAAGCCAGGAGACCTGCCCATTAAAATCCTTCGCGGGAAGGTCACACTGCGTATTTAATGAACCCATCTTTTCCCCGAGGTGGGTTTTTTTATTTCCATCCGGGAACCCCTTCTCTCGTTGAGTAATGTACTATTTTTATAGCGAAATGCAGTTCCAGGTAACTGTATTCAAGCATATTCTGAGATTAAAAACTAGTTGAGCCTATGATAAACACGGAATCTTAATGGAAATCATAAAAAACAAAAGAAATGTCATCCCGTCTCGTGACGGGATGACATTATTCGATCTTAAATACAGATGGAAAAAATTAGAATAAATTAAGTCTATTCAGAATAGGTAAATAAATTGCGTTACTATTTTAACATCCTGATTATTCTTGCACTTCTTGGCACAATTCAGAGTGCCTGGGCACAATCCATCATTAAAATCCAGGGAAGGGTTAAGACAACATCCGGTCAGCCTTTAACAGGGGCAAACGTAGTTGTGGTTGGAACCGGTGTGGGTGTGATTTCAAACCATAAAGGAAATTTCACCATTGAAAACCTTTTCGCGGGTGAATACACCCTGAGAGTCTCTTTCATTGGTTATTTTGACGTCGAAAAGCAAGTCATTGTGCAGAAGGATTTTGTTACAACTGTGGAATTTGTATTGAGTCAAAAAGTCATCAACCTTCCAGGTGTACTTGTTGAAGATGTCTTTGAAAATCCCAACGAGAGCGCTTTCTTTGAAACAATTACCACAATAGACATTCGCAACAGTCCGTTCGACAATGTGGCTGATTTAATCAATCAAGTCAGCGGGATCGAGATTACTGAAAACAGTTCAGGAGGAAAGCTAGCAAGGATTCGAGGCAGTAATGCTAACCAGGTATTGGTTTTGCTTGATGATGTCCCTTTAAACGATCCTATGCTTGGCGAGGCTGATTTAGGACAGGTGCCATTATCCAATATTGAAAAGATAAACATTTGGAAAAGTGGGAGCCATAGTCGTGTGGGTGGCGCAATCGGTGGTGTTATCGAAATCATTTCCAAAACTTCTGCCATGGAAGAAGTGAGCGTCAAAGCTGATCTGGGCAGTTATGATAAATTTGATTTTCGTTCTTCAATATCCGGTGTTTTAAAACACGCTAATTATTTTGTCAATGTTTACGGCAGCAGTAAGAATGGGAAATTTAGTTATTCTTATCGGCTTCCGGATGGAACCCTCGTTCGTGATGAAAGGCTTAATGCTGATTTATCATCAAGAAATATATTCGGAAAGATACGCTATTCCCGGGGTGAACATGCGGTTATTTTGCAGCTAAATGTTCAAAATTCAAATCGGGGTATTCCTGGCTTAATCTACTCATTAACACCCTATGCAGAGGCAAAGAATTCTCAGTCGATTATTCTGGCCAGGTATCAATTCCGGCATCATGATTGGTCGGCGCGATTACAATTTTCCAATCATTTCAACAAAACGGAATTTAACCATGCGCCACCCGGCGATGCACCTATTCATTTTCGAACCGTGCCACCCTATCGCTCCCGCAACCAACTTAATTCCAAACTTGCATTCCTTGAATTGAAGAATGGAACAAAACTGACCATTAATGCCAGCTTGAGGAAAGATAGTTTTCAAAATGAAGATTTACTCTCTGCAACTAATAAAATCTCAAAAACAGACAATGTGCAGGGTGAAATGGGATTTGGCACGCAAATCAAGTTAGCCTATCCAGAATTCAGTTTGGGCTTCGTTCTCACACCTGCAATACGGGTTGAAACGATTCAATTCAAGCGGGATGAATTTAATCGCACAAATACTTATTTCAGTCCCGGGATTGGCATGCTGCTTTCCCGAACAACGAATTGGCTCATGCAGTTAAAATCAAATTTGAGCAAGTCCTTTCGAGCGCCTACTTTTGCGGATCTGTTTTACCAGGATTTTCGTGTTAGCGGTAACCCGGAATTGTTACCGGAAACGAGCCGCAATTTTGATGTTGGAATAAAATCCGGATTTCCAATCTTGGGTTGGCTGGAAATCGAAGTAGCCTATTTTCGGAATCATGTTGAAAATCTTATCATTTGGGAGCTGGGCTCGTTCGCTACGTTTCGTCCTTTTAACACGGCCGCTTTGTTGCAAGGTTATGAGTTTAGTTCATCGTGGTTGTCCTGGAATGATAAAATAAAATTGCAGATCAGTCATGTTATCGATAACGCTCTTAATAAGAATAAATCACGAACCACACATAATAAGCGGCTCACCTATCGGCCCGAACATATTTCGAAAATTAATTTATCCGTAAATTTGGGATTTGCGGCTTTGGATTATCACAAACGGTTGATTGGTGAAAGGTATATAACGGCAGCAAACACTGTAAAAATGCCGGCATATACAGTTGATGATTTTACGATGAGAATACGGCAAAATGTTAAAAAGACCCGGGTTTCTTTTTTCTTGTCTGTATTCAATGTATTTGACAATAAATTTGAAATTGTCGAACGAGCGCCGATGCCGGGTCGGCATTTTAAAGTAGGACTTGAGGTAGTTTATTAAATGAAGTTTACTAAGTCGCACAATTAACAAAGGAGTCAAAATGAGAACAATTATTTTTGTTATCTTTACAGTCGTACTAAATTGCGCAGCAATAGCCCAGGATATTCCACGAACGCTTTATGTACTAAATGGGTCAGCGCGCACAGTTTCTAAATTGAATTTAGATACTCAACAGATCGAAAATGACATCATTACAGTCGGTGTTGTGCCCAACCGGATTTTGGCGAAAGGGGAGAATGTTTACGTAGTAAATTCCACTCCGCCTGGCATCACAGTCATTGATATTAAGACGGATCAAATCGTTCAAACTATTAATCTGGCTGAAGGCAGTAATCCATGGACAATGGCTTTCGTTGGCGCCAATAAAGCTTATGTAACAAATTATGTCGCAAATTCCGTGAGTGTGGTTGATTTGCAAAGCGGAAATTTACTCAACACGATTTCTGTTGGTCTCGCACCTGAAGGGATCCTGGTTGTTGATAACACTGCCTATGTTGCAAATACCGGAGGTTTTCCAAACTTTTCGCCATCAACAGTATCCATTATCGATATTCAAAAGGATTCTGTGACCAAAACATTAGAGGTTTGCACTAATCCCCAGGATTTAGCTCTCGCATCGGACGGTAATATCCATGTGATTTGTACTGGGTTTTTTGAATCGGATGATGGGAAGGTTTATATTATTAATCCTTTTGCGCCGCCAGAATTTGTACCAGCAGTTGTCGATAGTGTACTGCTTGGTGGTGATCCCGGGGATATCCAAATTACCAAGGACGGCATTGCTTACGTGACAGCTTTTGGCGCTGACAATAAAGGGTTTCTCTATTCGTATGATGTTTTCAGTAAAGAGATTAAGTATGGTTCTTCCAATCCACTACTAATTGGGTTTGGAGCGATGAATGTTTTATATGATTCTCAAACAAACCGATTATTTGTCAGTAATTTTAAAGATGATACTGTTCAGGAAATCAATTTGTCGGATGATTCCGTACTGCAAACCTTTCCCTTTGGAGATGGGGTAATCGACATGACGATTGCTGGACCTATTTCGGCTAGTGATGTTTGGGCGGATGCAGTCGTGTCATTTTCCCCGGGAGAAGGCGCCGGATTCGGTCAGAATTTCTTCCCGGACAATATCCTGGGCCCGCCGGATCCAGATCCAACCTTGAATGAAACGAATGCAAGCTTTAAGCCGCAAGAAATCCTGTCACTTGGCCATGGCGGTGAAATCATTCTTGAGTTTATAGATAATCACATTGTCGATGGCCCGGGACCTGATTTCACCGTTTTTGAAAATGTCTTTATAATATTTTCAACCAACGAACCGTTTATTGAAGCGGCCATTGTTTCAGTAAGCATGAATGGCATCGATTTTGTGGAGTTTCCTTATGATACTGCAACATTTGCAGGATTAGCCGGTGTTACTCCAACCAAAGACAACAGTCAATTTTCCGATCCCGAAGTGTCGGGAGGAGATTCTTTCGATCTGTCAACAGTGGGTTTGCCGTATGCACGCTTCGTAAAATTGACCGATCTGGGCGATATCAAAAAAGAAGGGCTATCTAATGGAGATTTCGACTTGGATGCAGTGATAGCGGTAAATAGCCAACCAGGAATGCCTACTGCGGTTGCAGATGAACAGAATGAAATTCCTTTGAACTTCGAGTTAAGCCAAAACTATCCAAATCCATTTACGATCAGTAATGGAGTTTTACAAACCAGGATAGGGTTCAGTCTTAAATCGTCCTCACAAATTAGAATTCGTATTTATAATTTGGCCGGGCAGTTCGTTCGAACATTGGTGGATCAACCGTATTCACCGGGCAATTATTCAACGGTTTGGAATGGTACAGACCATTTGGGTATCCTGGCAAGCAGTGGCATCTATTTTTATGAAATGGCAGTTGGCAGCAGAAGAATTGTAAAACCGATCGTTCTGATGAATTGATTGTAATTTGAGGTGTTTCGGTGTGGAGAAGATTTTGATGCTCGATTCTTGATACTGGATACTGGATACTGGATACTGGATACTGGATACTGGATACTGGATACTGGATACTGGATACTGGATACTGGATACTGGATACTGGATACTAGATACTGGTAGTGCCTTCTGAAAAAAAGTTGACAATAGTAGTTAGTAGTTTTCTATTTTACTTTGTTACTTTGTTACTTTGTTACTTTGTTACTTTGTTACTTTGTTACTTTGTTACTTTGTTACTTTGTTACTTTGTTACTTTGTTACTTTGTTACTTTGTTACTTTGTTACTTTGTTACTTT
>JADFJB010000052.1 GCA_022566355.1 candidate division KSB1 bacterium | reverse complement strand
TATAGTTTTTGATTTAATCTGGAAATATTTAGAGTTCTATGATATTGAATAGTACTAGTTGAGAAGTCCAAAATCAATGATTTTCTTGAGTTTACTAATTTTTTCCTTGAGTGTCAGAATTTCTCAGATTCAGGTTGTTGCAGCTATTTTATTTCCATCAAAACCCCTTCCCAGTGGTGTATTCGGGGCTTAAACTCAACGATCCTATATAATGCCACCTCAGATAAGGGTTATATGTAAATCGTAGTTTTTAGGGGTTAAAAAGGGATGGGAGCAAAGCTGTAAAAAATGAGAACATAGTGTCTCCCAAAAATCAAAGGCTACCGATTTTCAGAGACTTTTTCAATAAAATATCCGGCGGATAGAGTTTATCCCCCACGGGGGTTTAGTTGAGCAAGAGTAAGTTTCATAGCTTCGCAGTGCTTTTGCTATTTAGAAAAATATTTAAATTTAGATATGGCGCAGCTTATCTTTTCGCCTTATAATCAACTTCTGTCTCAATAACACTTATTAAAGCATCATATGTGCGCAATTCAACTCTATCAGCAGTAATCTTATTCCACGCTGCCTTCATCCGTTGTTTCTTTGAATTCTGTTCAACTTCTGAAGCTCTACCTATCATAAGAATTCCTTGAGGTTCGCGAAAATTTGTTAGGTTAAGTGTTTCCCGTAAGTATGCCTGGGTTTCAGAACAATAATCTATATATTCTAGCAACTGAAACATAGCTTTATTTGTAGTCTTGGAAAAAAATACTCTTCCATTTTCTTCAGAAAAAATGTTCTCATTTGCCCCTTTTAATTCCAAAACATACCAAAAAAATCCATCAGAATCTCTTCCTCCTATTATATAATCAGGTCTAAGTCCATACCTGACATATTTTTGGGGCGGTCGTATTTGTTGCTGAGGAATTATCCAAGCACCATGGTGACCAGTATTCAGAAATGTTAAACAATGCGCCATCACTTGAGGGTTTGCTGCTAAGTAAGAGTCTAACTCAGATTCTGGCGAATTGTTATCAACTAAATTCTTCAATCCATCCAATTGTACTCTAGTTACTTCCTGTTTCGCGACATAATATTCTTCTGGTGGCCATCCCTCGGGATACTTCCACTCACTAGCTGGACGTATATTTATGCTCATTTATACTTTTTTATTTAGGTTACATTAAGTGTCTCGTAAGAATCTTAAATATAACTTAAAGACTTTGAACATCAATAAATATTTAGTTACTCATTATTATATGCCATTTTAAGCGTAATATTAATTATAAAATCCATACATTAAAACTTAAATAATGTTATTTCAGTTCCATCAAACTCTTCAGCAAATCCAAATTTCGTTCATGTTCTTCTAAACCTCCCGGGTGTTCCCGGGAATTTTGGGGATATTCTCAAGGCGGGGGTTATATCGGGAGCTTTACTTGTGTGGTTATCCCCCCAAAGATATGCTGGAGCCTAACAGTGGTATTGTATTGGAGCTTTCAATTGACTTGCCCTTATCACGGCTTATTTAATGCTATAATCTTGGCGGTTGATGAGCTATTATGCTCATATCTGAGATGGTATAAATTGTTACAGAAAATTATCTTGACATCCATCATTATTATTTGGGGCGTGGGGTTGCGATTCCTCAGAAAGTAATTCTTTTTTTCAGGTGGCAATAGGGTGGCAATTCTTGGTGTGACCTACTATATCCAACATTGGCTAACTATAACTAAGTCCGTTGCTCTATCCTACAGAGTCAAGAGTATTCAATCAAGGGTTTTTATGAAAAAGTGGTAACGTTTTGGTAACATTTTTTTAAACCAAAAACAAAAGCCTGAATAAATCAGGCTTAAGTTATTGTTTTTATTAGAGCCACCGACCGGATTCGAACCGGTTACCTGCTGATTACGAATCAGCTGCTCTACCAGCTGAGCTACGGTGGCTTAACATCTAAATGGTAAATTTTCTTTTGATTTCCAGTGCTAATTATAAATAAATTCCCAAAGTAGGCAAGTTTTTTTCCTTTCAGCAACGATATATATCAAAAAAACATGTTGTACACTAATACGGGTAATCGTTATGCATCTTCTTTAAAATATTGCACCATAGCACTATGATCCAAATCTTCCTTTCCGGTTTCACAAAGCTGCACGATAGCTTCCTGAACTTTTTGGGTTAACTTTGGATCATAGCCTATTTGCCTGGCTGTGGCAAGTACATTTTTTAAATCTTTGCGATGCAGGCTCAATCGAAACCCAGGCCTGAAATCCTGATTAGCGATTTTCGGAAATTTGCTGTCGAGCACAGCGCTGCCCGCCAGCCCACCTTTGATTGCTTCGAATACTGTCTGTATATTCAATCCTGCTTTTTCAGCGAAAGCAAACGCTTCTCCCATTGCTGCAATATTGATCGCCACGATCATTTGATTGACTAGCTTTGTAAAGCCACCCGAACCAACTGGTCCCACATAAACAACAGACTTTCCCATAGTTTTCAAAAGCAATAATTGCTTTTTGAATACAAACTCATCACCACCAACCATGATGGCCAGGGACCCTTCGATCGCGCCAACTTCTCCCCCACTCACTGGTGCATCGAGGAATTCAACCTCTTTTAACTTCAATTCGCTTGCTAACTTTTTCGAAACCATAGGAGCAATGGAACTCATATCAATGATGGTCATTCCGGGCCTGAGAAAGTTGATTAATCCCGATTCGCAGATTATCACTTCTTCAGATTCCGGTGAATCCGGCAACATCGTAATTATCACATCTGATCGCTCGGCCAATTCCGTAATTGTATTGCATGCAAAAGCGCCAGCTTCGGAAAGTGGTTGCATTTTAGCAGCTGTCCGGTTATAAACCGATAATGGGAAGTTGTGCTTCAAAATATTTAGGGCCATTGGTTTACCCATGACGCCTAATCCCAAAAACCCGACCGACATTTCAGTACTCATTTTAACCCTTTTTTTTATTTAATCAAAATTGAACAGTAACGATATCACCAGCTTGTACTTCTTGCAAGAGTGATAGATCACCTTTCATTTTACCGATAATGGTAACATCAGAAGCCGGCTTGATTAGGTCACCTGTGCTATCCGGCGTCGGACCGAAAAACAAGCAAATTGACTGTCCTGGCGGCCAATAGGCAATATCTCCGATTTCTACGGTTGCAACCGGTGTTTCTTGTTCAAGCCTAATCGGGATTGAAAAATAAACTTCCTCGCCATATAGCTGGGCCAAGGCTTGATAAGGACTACCTTGGTACACCAACTTGGCTGTCTCGGTGTCGTTTAATTCCAAATCAAGTTTTCCGCCCGGCAAATACAATGTTAATGAATACATGGAAACTCCTGGTTTTGCACAATATAAACAGCAGAAGTTTAAAAATCAAACCAGAACAAAAGTCAAGACAAAAAATAAATTGGCCGAATAATATAATCAAATGAGACTTGTCTTTTTTTAAAGAATTGATTAATTTCTCTACCAGAAAAAACAATGGAAAAAAAATGGCAATTAGTGATGTTTTAGAAGCAACAAAAACAAGCAGAAAAACCACACAGGATTATATTGAAATTGAAGAAAAATACGGGGCGCATAATTATCACCCACTCGATATCGTAATCGAAAGAGCCCAAGGGATCTGGGTTTACGATGTTGAGGGTAGAAAATATTTGGATTTTTTGAGCGCTTATTCGGCGGTGAACCAGGGCCATTGCCATCCTCGAATCGTCAATGCTTTAATCACCCAAGCGCAAAAAGTAGCGTTAACATCCAGGGCATTCAGGAACTGTGAACTTGGCTATTATTATAAGGAGCTCGCTGAAGTTTGTGAAATGGAAATGGTGCTTCCAATGAACAGCGGCGCCGAAGCTGTTGAAACCGCAATTAAAGTCGCAAGAAAATGGGGCTACCAGGAAAAGGGAGTTCCTGCAAATCAAGCAGAGATTATTGTTTGTGACAATAATTTTCATGGGCGCACCACCACTATCGTAGGATTCTCCACAGAAGATCAATACAAGGATGGATTTGGCCCGTTTACACCGGGATTTTCTGTCATTTCTTTTGGAGACACCCAGGCGCTGGAGCAGGCGATAACACCCAACACAGTTGCCTTTATGGTTGAGCCGATCCAGGGTGAAGGCGGTGTTCTGATCCCACCAGGTGGCTATCTGGAAGAATGCCAAAGTTTATGCAGACATAACAATGTTCTATTAGTATTAGATGAAATTCAGACCGGGTTTGGTCGGACCGGGAAAATGTTTGCCCACCAGCATGAAGATGTTAAACCGGATATGATTATTTTGGGCAAAGCCTTATCCGGAGGTATGTACCCGGTTTCTGCCGTTGCATCCTCGAAAGAAATCCTTGGCGTATTTAACCCGGGCGATCATGGCAGTACGTTCGGTGGTAATCCGTTGGCCTGTGCCGTTGCAAGGGAAGCGCTTCTAGTGATTCAGGAAGAAAACCTGGTGCAAAATTCCAAAGAGTTAGGGGACTATTTTCTGGAGAAATTAAAAACAGTAAATAGTCCTCACATCATAGAGGTTCGTGGCAAGGGCTTGTTTATTGGTGTGGAATTGAATAATGAAGCCGGTGGCGCACGCAGGTTTTGCGAAGCCTTAATGGATGAAGGCATGTTGTGCAAAGAAACCCATGAAAATGTGATCCGATTTGCGCCTCCCCTTGTGATCAAAAAGGAAGATTTAGACTGGGCTTTTGAGCGAATTCATAAAGTTTTATTGATGCCTTAATAAATCGAATAAATTGAATTCTGTGTCGAACGTAAAAACGATAAATTAAGTTGACAGAATTCAATCGCAGGTATATATTTAAAGGCTTATGAATTCGGATAAAACACCAAAGAAACGCGACAGATCACGCAAGAAAATGCAGACTCAACTGCCATTTGATAAAAACAATTACCTTTTATTTGGTTTGAGTCTTGCAATCATTTTTATCGGTTATATTTTTATGTCAATTGGGCCCTGGGATAGTTTTTCTTCATTAACAGTGGCGCCGATTTTATTGGTAATTGGATATTGTATCACCCTGCCAATTGCTATTTTGTATAAGAAAAAAAATAAATAAGTAATTGTTCTTTTCAGGTTTGGGGTCGTAGTTCAATTTGGTTAGAGCACTGGCCTGTCACGCCAGAAGTTGCGAGTTCGAGTCTCGTCGACCCCGCCAAATTGATAGCGGATTGATTTCCGCTATTTTCATTTCCACCCGGGCGCTTAGCTCAACTGGTTTAGAGTACTGCCCTTACAAGCCTGCCATTCTAATAAAATAAGGCTGTAAGTTATTGTAAATTAAAGGCTACCTTTGGGCATGGCTTTTTTTACTTAGAGCATCCAATATTCACTACTTAGCATTATTTCTTATTATTTTTCACGCCATTAAGTCGGCACTTTTCCTATTTATTATTCATCAAATCTCACAAATCGTTTTGCTTTCGCCCCCCCCGAAATATGAGGAGGTAGGGTTAGGAATACCTAGGGTTACACCAATTTTGCTGAAATTATATTTATTTGGTTTTGTTATAGACCTCCTTTGATCCTATCTAATAATTACAAATTTTTTAATCTCCGTAAATTCCCCTGTGGTTAATTTATAGAAATAGAGGCCACTCGGGAATAACAGAGCATTGACATTTACTTTGTAATTTCCTGCTTTTCCAAATTCATGAATCAAGGTGCTAACCAGTCTTCCCTGCAAATCGTAAATATCCAGCGTGACTTCGGTATCTCTCGGAATAGAATAATAAATGGTTGAATTTGTCAAAAATGGATTCGGATAATTTTGACTTAATTTTAATGCCTTTGGTGGATCGTTTAATGTTACGATAAGTTCTTCTGAATAACTAAAAGTTCCATTAAAATCAATTTGTTTAAGACGATATTTTATTTCCCCAAAAAGATCCCTAATATTGTCGCTAAATGAGTAGCTATGAATAATTGTCGAGGTGCCCTTTCCTTTAACAAACCCTATTGTTTGCCAATTTGAGTAGTAGAAACGGTCAACTTCAAAGCCATAATTGTTTGTTTCTGTTTGCGTTTGCCAATGTAATGAAACAATAGACTTGTTTAGAGTAGCACTAAAAGAAAAAAACTCAACAGATAGAAAAACCAGGGGAATAGCACTTACCCCTTCTGAAAATAGACTTTCATTACCAGCACTATCAAACGCAGATACCCAATAGAAATATTCGATACCATTAATAACAGATGTATCTATATATACTGTTTGAGATTTTGAAATTGAATCGATCCGTACTATATTATTTAACGAATCATTTGAGGTGTTTCTATAAATATTGTAAGAAGATAAATCAAAGTCTAGATATCGAAGCCAATACAAAGATATTCTTCCATCTTCAGCTATGGCACTCAAGCCTACTGGAGCAGCTAATAAAAGCCGAGTTGAAAAATTCCAGGTTGGACCAGCGATTGAAGTTTCACCGTTATTAATGTCTACATACCATTCATAATCTGTTTCGGCAAGAAGAGAAGGCCTAAACATAAATTCATTGCCTTGCCCGGAACCCTGAAGTGTAGCAATTGGAGTGAAATAGCTGTTTCGCATATCATAATTCAGACTAAATTCACTATCGAGATCATTTTCGTAATCATTAAGAAATGGGGAGTATGTTTTGACTCGAATTTCATTATCAGCCGGAGTAAACTCCATTATCCGCAACCAACCGTCACCACCATTTACTCTATCTTGATAATTTGACAGAACAGAATGAATTAAATTTCCATTAAAGGTATCTTCCCTTCTTCTTTCAACACCTATATGTCCGCACAACATTAAGAATACATTTCCATTATCCTTCAATGCGTTATAAATGGTTTGTCCCTGGTTGCTAAAAGAAGCATCACTTTCGAGGATGAAGTGGCTAACAATAATAGCTCGCTTATTGCTATGCGTTTTAAGCAAGTTATCCGCCCAATTTATGCTATCCATATTAGGTTGTGTGTCAAATTCAAGATAAATGACAATAAATTCCATCCCACCTGCATTAAAATATTCATAATGATTGTTATTATTATTTCCAAAATGACCGCCATAATATGATCGATTCTCGAATCTTGCAATCCCAAAAAATTTATTATAAAGAGTGGTGGTACCATTTGCACTACCAGGCGGGGATTGATCTCGGTTACCGACTGCCAATCCATAAGGAATACCATCAGGCAAAAATGTTGTTAAAGGATCTTCTAGTAAGCTCCATGCAGAATCTACATTAATCCATTCAACTTCGTTGCCATTATTATCGCCGTTCTGAACACAATCACCGAGTTGTGCAACAAAAGCAATGTTGAGAGAATCTTTATTATCAACAATCCACTCGGTTTGAGATTTTAAAATCTCAGGACTTCCGCCATTCAAGCTCGATGTATAGAATTGAGTATCCGGAACTCCAATCAATATAAAGTTTTTACTCGATTCATCTGTTATTTTTCGAAGGAAAAATATTACTTGAAGTGAATCATTTTCAGTATCTAAAACCTGGACTATTAATTTAGGTAATGTTGATACATTATCAGATTGGTTTGAAGGTGAAATAAGAATTGGCTGAGTAAGGCTATTACCCGTATTCGTTGCCAACTGTGCGTAAAGGGTATTACAAAATCCAATGGAAGTCAAAAAAACAAAAATTAGATTCTTCAACATTTGAATAACTAAAAATTTTTATATATATAGATTATCTTGCAACCGAAGTTAATCTTTGATTACTATTCTACAAAATAATTAGATAGCAGCACAGTTAACAGCTTGATTTATAAACAGTCATGCTTTAAAGCCTATATTTTGTAACAAAAAAAAACCGGAAGTTTGCAATTTAAAAATTACAAATCTTCCGGATTTATAATAAAAATATTTATTCCTTAAAATAATTTCCCAATGCCAATATTGTAGATTAAACCATCAAAATATTTTTCGCCAAATATTTGATTTGGAAATCGCAGAAATTGGTAGCGAAGATCAAAACTAACCGCCCATGAATTGATACGATATTCCATTCCAGCTCCACCATATGCGGAATATCCTCCAATGGCAAAAGCATGCAACATACTCCCGGGCCATTGTTTTGATTGATCACTTTCAATTCCTAAAACCGGGCCACCTCCAAAAATAGCATATGGATTAATATTTGGTTCATTCTTCATAAATGGTAAATGGTATTTACCGCCAATATACAAAATCATCATTGACCCTTTGTTCCTTTGTACTAATTGATAATAATAAGGATCAAAGTATAGCTGATCATCGGGAATAGGATAATAATAAAAGCTAAATGAAATCCCAAGATCCGTATGCCTATTCATTTCATATGATGCACCAAAACCCAGGTATTCATTGGAGAACACGCCAAAATTCATGCTCCCTAACCTGGTTGGAGGCTTACTGTGTAGTTTAGTCCGCTTTATTTGGCTCCGTTTTACAAACTTAGTTTCTTTAATCACACCAGCCTTGCCGGTCTCTTCTTCCTCTGGCTTTGGCTTGGGTGGTTTACGATTTTGTGCATGAATGGAAGTAGCAAAAATCCCTATGAGGATCATTGGAATGATTAATTTTTTCATAATATGCTTCCTTTATGATTTTGTATAAATGTATAATATATTTTAAATGATTGCAACAATTGAAAATAATATAATATTTCCGATTATTTGCTCCCTACTCATTTTTTAGTTTTGAGCTTGTCAATTTCCTGAATTTTATTCATCGCCGTCCTTCCAAAGACACTTTCAAGGCCTTCCCTGTAAACGATTTTTTCCAAAATTGATTTTGCCGGATCCCATTCCTGTAACTTCATATATGCAATTGCAGCTTCATATTCTGCTGTTACATGCCAGGGTAATTCTGTGGGTCTCGTATAGTATGGTACTTTGAAAAATTCTGAGATTGATTTTCGGAATTGTCCCTTGCTTGAATAACACTTTGCTATATAAAAACGGATTTCAGCTTCTTGATCATTATTTGCAAGCGGTAGCAAACTCCTGAATTGGTCGATGGCTCGATCATATTCATATAAATTCATTAAATTAAGGCCCAATTGAAATTTCTTGTTAAAACTATCGTCAGCATCGGGATACTTATCCAAATAAGCACGAATTGCCAACAACGCTGCATCGTTTACTCCAATTTCTGTATATAACTTAATTAAGTATCGTCTCACTGTGAGATCAACTGAAGATTCTGGATTCAATTCTAAACAATGCTGAAAAGCAGAAAGCGCATTATTGAATAGCTTGTTCTTGTAATAAAAATCACCCAATGTTAGGTACAGGTTAGGAAGCACATCCGATTCCGGATATTTTTCAATAATCTCGGTCAATATTTCCAGGCCATCGTCCGTTAAATTTGTAATTATTTTTAGTTTGCCCAGACCATATGCTCCATAAGACCCAAAACGGGTTTTTTTATATTTGTTTTTGACTCTCTTAAAGATTCTTTCGGCGCCTTCAAAATATTTTTTATCGAGATAGTAGTTACCTAGCTCGTATTCGATTTCAGCCAAGTCTTCATCTACATTCTTATAATCCTTATCAAATTGAGCTTCAGCCACCTGGGCTGCTGAAACATTGCCTAATCGAATCATACAAATGATCTTCTTTCGTTCTAATACCTTCAGCTCTTCGGGATCAACCGAAGTAGCCAATAATTCTTTATATTGATCCAAAGAAGTACTATACTCGCCGTTTTTAAACCGATCATCCGCCAATTCCAGTAATATATCACGGCCACGTGGATCTGTAGGGAATCGAATTAAAAACCTGTCATAATTAAGTAGAAACTCTTGTGGCTGGTTGGTCCTTTTGCCGATATCTGCCAAATGCAAATATACATCCGGAACAAAAATACCATTGGGATAGTGCTGCAAATACTCCTGAAAAACCTGTCTGGACTTGAAATAATCAGAAACACCTTTTAAGGCAAACCCGTGTAAAAATAGCTTTTTCTCATGGTTGATATCAAAATTTTCATCCAGATCGGCCAAAATCGTTAAGGCATCTTCAAATCGATTTTGAGTAATCATTATTTCTGCTAGTTGTAATTTTGCAGATTGTACCGTAGAAGCGTAATAGTAAGTCTTTGCAAGGTTGGATAAATATTTTTCCGCTGCTTCCCAATCTTCTTGATGAATACTAATCTTGCTAAGCTCTTCTATCGCTGAGAGAACATACGTTCCTTTGGGGTACTGTGTAACGTATGAGGATAAGATTGAGATTGTTGATGAGGTATCGTTAATAACTAAATGAGCCAGACCATTTCGATATAAGGCTGTTTCTTCAATTGTCGCTGGAAGATATTCCGGATCTAGATGACTCCAACCGGCGCCATTTGATGCTATAGTATTACTGCTGTCATCTAAGATCTCATCATATAACCGAATTGCAGATTTTATGGAATCGCTATCAACATCTTTCCCTATTTGAAAAAGAAGGTCTGCCAATTCTAATTTAACTTGTTTAACTTCCTCCAAATTTTTGAATCTATCAATAACAACTTTATAGTAATTATATTCAGATTTCACATTGCTCGAATCCCGGTCCGAACGTAGTCTTTCAATTTTTTGGATGTCTAATGCTACCCGCAACTGCTCTTTTAACGTTGGTGGTGAAGCTAAATATTTTAGATAATAAATGCGGGCATTATCAAGTAAAGATTCTTTTTTATCAATATCTTCTTCCTGTAATGCAAGGCGATAATAAGAATCCGCCACCATTTGATCAAGCTGGTCTGTGTAATTTTTTAAGAGATTTTCACTTCTGATGATTTTGTTAGTTTCGATTACATCCTGATAGGCTCTTAGCTGTTCAAACATTTGTTTGACAAATGCAAATATTGACTCTTCCCGTTGGCCGGTCAATAGCAGGTTAGTAAACATGGATAACGTACGGCTGAGTTCGATTGAAAGATCGGCAGGTCTATAATATCTATACCAGTTTAAACGATCATAGATTAGTGGCAGAATTGGACTTCCTGGAAAATTCTGACTGAAATTTTCAAGAATTCGGATCTCTTGATTAGAATCAGTTAGTCTCTCATAGCATAATGCCATTTGATAATAAGCGTCGTCGGCCAACTCACTTTTATGAGATGGTTCCGATATTTGCTCAAAATAGAAAAGTCCTTTTCGCGGTTGATTCAATGTTTCCAAATAAATCCGGCCCATGTTATATTTTACTTGATCTAAGAAGTATAAATCACTTCCGAATCGATTTAAAGCAACCTGGCCTATTTCAAGTGCAGATGCCGGTCTGCCAATTTGATTAAAGGTTTTGAGCAAATCGAGATAAGTATTTTTTAAAAGTGGCTTTTTAAATTTGATATCCTTTTCAAGTTCAATCATTCTCTCGAGATAATCCACCAACACCAATTTGCTATCTGAACTTTTTGCAGCATTAATACCATACTCCATTGATGCCATCATTACAGATTTATTATTTGTGGCGTGAATAAGCTGGTTCACAACCGCAATTACGGATGAATCATTACCTGCCTGTGAGTGATAGGATATCCATTGCAGCAGCAATGAGTCACGCAAAGTCGTGGTTGATTCAGATTCAACAAGAGGTCTTAGAATCTCTTCTACTTTATCCAATTGTCCCAATTTCTGTAAGAATTCAGCATAGTCCAATTGAACTCTTTTATACCAGCCATTGGAAAGTGAAGTATTTTGTAGTTTTGAATAGAGAGCTTCAGCCTCATCAAGCCGATATTTATGGGTTAAGATTTTTGCCTTTAGAAGGGCAAGACGAACATATGGCACCCTCTCCGAAGTAAACTCTAACAACCGATTAATTTGTGTTTCAGCTTGATCAAATTTTCTCTGCTTAAAATAAAGTTCGGCAAGATGGTACCTGGTCGTTTCAATCCATGTTGATGTTGGAAACTCATCCAAAATACGTCGCCAATCCTCTTCAGCTTTCGCAAAATCAGATCGCTCCAGGTTTAATTCTCCGGCTTTAAACAATGCTTGCGTGGCCAGTGGACTTTTTGGATAAAAAAGCGGGAATCTCTCAAAACTACGAATAGCTTTTTCAGGTTCTTGAAGGTTAAAATAATTTTCGGTGATTGTGTAGAGAGCTACATCGCAACGAGGAGAATCGGGATATTTAACTAAAAGTTCACGATATTTTTCAGAAGCTTCCTCCCACTTTTCTCGTTTTTGCAGGCATTGCGCCCAGTAGAAAAGGGCTTCTGTCACCCGCGGGCTATCCGGATAATATTTTAAGAATTCATCGAATTGTGAGGAAGCCAGGTCCAAAAAACCATCTTTCATCAATTTTTGGGCATATTGAAATTGACGAACCGCCTCGGATTCCTGGGCTATTACCGGTTGGTTTAACCAAACTCCAATCACAAAGAGCAACAGAAATTGAATAATGGAGCCTGAATTGGGTTCCCTACATAATTTCCAGTTGAGCATATTTATAAAGAAGTTTTTTAGTGCCAATTCCTTCAAAGTGAACAGCTAATTTGAGATCCTGTCCTGTTCCTTCCATGGCTTGAATTTTACCAGTACCAAACAAATCATGTTTTACTAAACACCCAACATATAGTGATTGTTCCTGGCTTTCGTTTTCATAATCTGGCATTGGCTCATATTTCAAACCCTGGTAAACAGGTTTGTGAATGGAAACAGTTTTGGGTACAAGTCTTTCAATATACTCAGGATCAATCTCATCTACGAATGATGAAATACTATTTATAGCTCCTTCTATGAATCTCCGACGGTTTTGTGCCCATGATAGATAGACTTTTTCTTTGGCTCGTGTAAGTCCCACATAAAAGAGCCGTCTTTCCTCTTCAAAATCATCCGGATCTTCTTTGCTCCGAGAAAGCGGGAAAAGTCCTTCTTCAAGCCCAGAAATAAAAACTACCGGAAATTCTAATCCCTTTGCACTGTGGATAGTCATTAGCGTCACAGCATTGGATTGTTCGTTCCAATTGTCCAACTCCGTCACTAACGCAACTTCTTCTAAAAATCCATCCAAGCTTGGCTCTTCACGTGTTTCGCAATATTCTGAAATCGCCGAAAGAAGCTCCTGAAGATTGTCGAACCGGTTCATTGCTTCCAACGAACCATCCTCTTTAAACATTCTAAAAAAACCGATTTCATCATTCATTACTCGAGTAAATTCATCAAGGCCTAGTGTATCTTTAAGTGAAAAGTATTTTTCGAAGAAGACACCTAGCTCTTTAAGTCTATCGCTGGTTTTTGAAGAAATACCGGATACCTCATCAACTTTTTTTAATGAGTCTAATAATGAAATATTTTCATTCTCAGAATAATCCTGTAATTTGTTTAAGGTAGCAGCGCCAATTCCTCTAACCGGTACATTAATAATCCTTCGTAAACTCAATTCATCATTGGGATTTGCTATAATCCGAAGGTACGCTAGAAAATCTTTGATCTCTTTACGCTCGTAGAATTTTATACCACCGACAATTTCGTAGGAAATGGCATTTCGGCGTAAAGCATCTTCTATGGCTCTTGATTGAGAATTTGTCCTGTATAAAACGACAAAATCCTGGAAATTCCGTTTATAATTGCTAATTTCGTAGCGAATTCGATTTAAAATTTTACTTGCTTCATCCGCTTCGTTATAAGAATCCATCAAAATAATGGGATCCCCTTGGTTGCCTTCCGTCCACAATCGTTTTTCTTTCCGATGATAATTATTTTTAACCACTGAATATGCTGCAGCTAAGATCGTTTTTGTAGAGCGGTAATTTTGCTCAAGACGAAAAACCTCACAATTGGGAAATGACTTTTCAAAATTCAAGATGTTTTCTACTTCCGCCCCTCTCCAACTGTAAATAGACTGATCATCATCACCTACTACAAAAACATTCTGATTTTTGCGACCTAATAATTTGATCAATTCATTCTGAGCAACATTCGTATCCTGGAACTCATCAACCAAAATATGCTGAAAACGATCCTGGTATTTTTCTAAGACTTTAGGATTCTCCTGAAAAAGATTCACCGGAAGTGTAATTAGATCATCAAAATCCATGGCATTATTTGATTTTAACAACCCTCTGTATTGAGAATAGACTTTAAAAAGTACCTCATCAAATCGATCGGCAATAGCACTACCCACTTGCTCGGGAGTCTTCATTTTATTTTTGTTACGGCTTATCAATCCACGAATAATATTAGGAGAATAATCTTTTGCAGAGATATTCAAATCTTTCATTATCCGCTTAATTGTCTGCAGCTGATCATCAGAATCAAATATAGAAAAATTTCGTCCGTAACCGATATAGACGCTTTCTCTTCTCAATATTCGAGCAAAAACAGAATGGAATGTCCCAACCCATAAGGTCGAAAAATCGGTATTCACCATAGCCTTGAGCCTGATTTTCATTTCTTTAGCGGCTTTATTCGTAAAAGTAACCGAGAGAACTTCATGAGGTTGAACATTGTATCTGGCAAGTAATAGAGCAATCCGGCTTGTTAAAACTCTTGTTTTACCACTTCCTGCTCCTGCAAGAACAAGTACTGGCCCTGGGGGACATTCCACTGCAGCCAGTTGGACTTCGTTTAAGTCCATCAATATCTTTTTCAATTTACTAAGGTTTTGTACAGTCATTAATTTGTTTTTTCCAATCTCTGTTTCCTGTAAACTTCCCTTCTAATTTTATCAAACTTGCGTTTCGCGTTTAAATGTTCATTTAAAGTACGACTAAAAGTATGGGTGCCATCCCCATTAGCGACAAAATAAAGATAGGGTACTTTTTCCGGATTTGCGGCAGAAAGAATAGCATTTAATCCTGGGTTGTTAATGGGTCCGGGAGGTAATCCCAGGTATAGATATGTATTATATGGTGATTGAATTTTTTTATCTTTATTGGTCAATCGTCTCGGTCCATCTTCAATAATGTATTGTAACGTGGGATCGGCCTGAAGCAGCATTCTACGTTTCAATCTATTCGTATACACTCCCGAAATAATAGGCATTTCTTCAGCAACGATTGCCTCTCCTTGTATAATGGATGCCAATGTTATAATCTCATTAAATTGTTTAGGGTTGATTTTTGATATTCGTAAAATTGAATCAGGAACTACCTCAATAAATTGATTTACCATTCGTTTTATGACGGACTCTTCATCTTGTCCCCAATAAAAGTCATAAGTTTCCGGGAACAAGTATCCTTCAAGAGAAATGCCTGGAATATTCATCGAATGAATAAAAACTGAATCATCCACATAACTTATTAATTTCAAAGAGTCGATTCCCAGGTTATGTGCTAACAAGGACGAAATTTTTCGGGAATCTATTCCTTCCGGAATTACAACGCGAATACTACTGATTTTACCCAGATCAAGCAATTTAATAATATGGTAATTATTTTTCCCTTTAGGTATTTCGTATCGTCCTGCCTTTAGCTTATTGGCCGTTCCCATTAACTTTGCTCCCCAAATAAAATCCTTGGTCTTGTAGATCAAGTTTTTATCATAGAGTAAATTAGCAATCTGGCCGACAGACATTCCGGATTTGACGATAACAGTAATATTTTGATCATTGTGTAAACTCTTATGGGAATCAAATAGAATATAATAAACCCAAATACTAAAAAGAAGCAAAATAAACAAAAATAATGAAAAAAATATGATTAATTTCTTTTTCAAGGGTCTGCTCAGTTTTTAAGTTTAAATGGCACATTGATTATATTATAATATTCTTCCAGGGATTTCTTTAATTCAACATCCGGTACTATTTCTTCAGTTAAATAGAGCCTTTTAACATTGAAAAATAGTTTACCTTTATCACTCTTGGATACCTCAACAAGTTCCAGGCTTTCACCATCGGTTCCACTCTGAACAATTACAGGTTTTGAGCTCTCTTGCCATGAATCGAGGAGGTTACCGGGTTCATGTCCAATCAACCATATAGCGATCTCACTAAACTCCTTTTTTAACTCCTCGAATATCCAATGGTCTCCATGATAAATCACAATATTTAAAGATGAATGATCGTTTACCTTCTTCAATTCTGATCGCAAATGACGCTTTACATCTTCAAATTGAAACGAAGGAATTTTATTATCAGGAAAATACAAAAACGAATTTTTATGCAGCAAAGCAAAAATATTCAATTTATAACCGTTTTTTATAACTTTGATTTTTCGAATAATCCTGCCCTTAGTTTGGTCTTTCACATTGCTACTATTAATATTAGTGCAGACGAATGATTGTTTTCTACCAAGGATTTCATTTTCAAAAAATGGAACTTCATTCCAAAATTCTTGCTCTCCAAATGCAATCCCATCATATTTAAATAAATCGTAAGCATCCATGACAAACTTGTTTTGCAAGACCACATCGGTAGTTCCCAGAAAATCACCGCCTTCCAATAATAAAATCTCACCATATTCTTTTCGAAGGTTGTTAATTGCAGTTAACCTGCGTGGTAATCCGCCGGGATATTCAGTATTACAACCGCAATCCAATAATTGGCCATTGTTATTTGCTGTAAAAACAATTAATAGTCTTTCTGATTCAACAGAAACAACTCGGTTTCCGGGGATCACAAAAATCAAAAAGGTAGTTAAAAAGAAATGAGGTAAAGGAATTTTTCTAAGATTTCCTGTAAAAAACATAAATAGAATAGCTAAGCCAGTTTAATTAAATTTCAATTGAAAACATTCAATGTTTTTTCAACATATTTCATTTTTTTAATAAATCTCTTACCAAATAATTGAATATTTATCTAGACTACAAACGAAGGGTATTGATGTTTCTAAAAAATAAAATCAACAATGATATTAGGTGCTTTTATAATAGTCCTGCAAGATTTTTTTATGATCAAAAGCCAGGTTTAAAGGAAGATCGCTCTTTTTAAAAACTGACAGTTTTTTTGCATCATCACCGGCAACAGGGATTCCTTCGGACTTGGCTACAAAAACAGTGGATATGGTATGTTTTCTCTTGTCTCGGTTCGGATTTGAATAGACGCCCAGCAGATTTAATAGTTCTACATCGAGACTTGTTTCTTCTTTGGCCTCTCTTATAGCAGCATCTTCGACACTCTCACCATAGTCAACAAAGCCACCCGGAATTGCCCAGCCAAACGGTTCATTTTTTCTTTCAATCAAAACTATGCCGTCTGTTTTACCATTTCGTGTTAATTCAATAATGATGTCAACAGTTGGAATAGGATTTTTGAATATTTTCGAATTTTCACCACATGAAGGACAAGTATGAACCAGGGGCTTAGACATATGACAAAAGTTATAGGCTAATTTACTACTGATGTATTCAGTTTGGATAACATGTTTTCTAACCTGGCTAAGCGAGTTTTCCATTCTTGTTCAAATTGAAGTCTTAGTTTTTCGCCAGGTATAAATTGATGTCTAACAATTAATTCTGACCCCTCTGATTTCTGAACAAATTCAGCGGTTACAGTGCTTTTCATTTGCTGAGTTCCACCGCCACCCACACTCCATGTAAACGACAGCAATTCATTGGGAATAATTCGTTTAATAATCCCCCCAATAATTCGTAAAGTTCCATCCGGGTGCTTGATTCCAATACGATATTTTGCGCCAGCCCGTAGGTCAAATTCTATAATCGGAATCGAATGAGAATCCTCCAGAGCAAACCAATTCTGAAATTTCATAGGATCTGTCCATGCTTTAAACAGCGTTTCTGCAGATACATTTAGGGTAAGCTTAAATTCCAAATTTCTAACTTCGAATTCACGCGTTCCGGCCATTCAAAATACCTCCGTTTTGATATACAATTATTGAGTACAATTTAATTAACGTTTCAATATAGTGTATTCAAAAGAAAAATCTCAATAGAATTTGAACATTATACCATAGTGATTAAGATGATTTAGTGAACAATTCCTGCAATCTTTCCACTACTTTTTTGTTTGCCCTGGGAAAAGGGAAATTGTCCAATTCATTAAGCCTAACCCAACGAAAATCCACACATTCTTTACAGACCGGTTCTCCCGCAGTCCATTTGCAGTTATAGATCTGCAAAGTTATGCGAAAATGGGTATAGGCATGTTTGATTATCGCAAAAGAATCTTCCACATCTACCTGAATACCTAATTCCTCCTCAATCTCTCTTTTTACGCACGTTGAAATATTTTCACCAAGCTCTTGCTTTCCCCCGGGGAACTCCCAAAATCCTCCCAATAATCCCTTCTCCTTTCTCTTTGTTATTAATAACAAATCGTTTTTCCAAATCAAACCTGCGCCAATATCATAATGGGGTGTTGGCAATTTCTTCTTCCGAATAGGTAATTCCTCCTGGCGGTTTGACTTTTTTGCCACACAATCAGATCTAACAGGGCAAAACTCGCAGTCCGGTTTCTTCGGAGTACAAATAAGCGCACCCAATTCCATTAGAGCTTCATTAAAAGCTCCTGGTTGTTTGGTTGGTATTAACTTTTCAGCTACTTGCCAGAATTCATTTTTGCCATCCGTTGTTGTAGCATCCGTTTCTATTCCAAAATATCGAGCTAAAACTCGAATTACGTTTCCGTCCACAACAGGCCTAGGCTGATCAAACATAATACTGCAGATTGCTCCGGCAGTATAGGGTCCTATTCCTGGTAATTTTAGTATTTGTGAATATTCATCCGGGAAATTGCCGTCATATTTTTCGATTATGATTTTTGCAGCTTTTCGCATATTTCTAATTCGTGAATAATAGCCCAAGCCTTCCCATGTTTTCAAAACCCCTTGAAGATCAGCCTTTGCAAGGGATGCGATAGTTGGATATTTCTTCAGGAACTTTTGATAATATGGAATGACAGTATCTACCCTTGTCTGTTGGAGCATAATTTCTGATAACCAGATTTTATAGGGAGACTTAGAGTCTCTCCAGGGAAGCTCGCGCTTATTATTAGTAAACCAGCGGAGTAAACTCCTCTGAAACTTTTTAGAAATGTTGGGATCGATTTCTTTCATATTTATGGCGGATAATTTTAAAATTCAATACAGGATCTATCGAACGCTGAAACAATGTTTTTTAACGAATTAATATTTATTGCTAACCTTATATTTCAATTGCAGAGGTTCAAGAGAATGCAGAAATTAAATAAAAACATACAATGAACCTAAGGTAGCAATTTTTCCGAAAAATGAAACAAAATAAAAAGAAATAATAAGGTTAAGTATAGAAAAACTATCTCAGTGAACTCTACACACTCTGCGTTTTATACATTAAGCAGACTAATTTTCAGAATAAATTAAGGAAGGTTTAGAAAAAAGCCAAACTGAATATACTATTTATAATGACCAGAATTTCTCTCTATTTAAAATTTTTTCTTGTAAATAGCCCGTTAACATAGAAAATGCTTCATCAACCGAATCTGCGATTTGGATTAATTTGAGATCTTCTTCACTAATGGTTCCCCATTCGACAAACTTTTGAAAATTAATAATACTTTCCCAATACTCACGTCCATAGATAACTACAGAGATTTCCTTATGCAGCTTTTTGGTTTGCACCAATGTTAACACTTCAAACATTTCATCCATGGTACCGAATCCGCCAGGAAAGATTACCAATGCTTTAGATAGATAGACGAACCAAAATTTACGCATAAAAAAATAATGAAAATCAAAATTCAACTCCGGAGTGATATAGGAATTGGAGTCTTGTTCCATAGGAATACTGATATTAAACCCAATGGACTTCCCGCCTGCTTCGGCTGCCCCTCTGTTTGCGGCCTCCATCATCCCAGGTCCTCCGCCTGAACAAATAATAAACCTGGAGCCGTGATCAAGGCTGTGACTCCACTCCGTCAATCGGCGCGCTAATTCTCTTGCATCTTCGTAATATTTCGCCAGGAGCAGTTTTTTTTTGGCTTTGCGGAATTCTTGTGTATTTTGATTGCCGCCATTTTTTTTTGCTAACTTATTTAACATATTTTGAGCTTCCAGAACAGGTATGGATCGAGCCGAGCCAAAAAATACGATTGTATCCCTTACTTTCTCCCTATGTAACCTTTGCTTAGGTTCAAGATATTCAGAAATGATTCGAATAATCCTTGCATCTGAACTTCTTAGGAAGTGATCGTTTTCGTAAGCTTTTTCAAATTTTCTCTTCTGCATTTTATCTCCGTTAATTTCCTCGACATTATTATGATCGTCGCTTCTTACAGTTTAGATTAGAATTCAATTGTTGACAAAAATGAGAGTTACAAAATGTCCTTTACATAAATACATCATTCAAATTTCAAGCCATTGTAATACATTGTTTTTTGGATTCTAGTCTTTTTCACCCGGAATTTATAAACATGTTCAGGCAGGTAAAAGATGAGATTTTTTTGAAGAATTGGCTAAGTAAAGTGAATTCTTAGGATATTGTCCTTCCGGTCACTTAAATAGATTATGATGTTATTAAATAAATCCAATGGTACTAAAAACTCAACCTTTCCATCAATTCTTATCTTTTTTATGCCAGGGACCGAGAGGACCAGTCGTATCGGCTAATTCTCCAACTTCACCCCATGCACCCGCATAATAACGCCATGGTTGGGTCCTTAGACTCAATAATTTTAATTCAGTATTCCACACATTTCCGTTGTCCCGGGTATTATCGTCTGCCACTTTAATACCTAATACTTTTAATGGAAAATCGCCTGCTTTTTCATAAGCAGCGTGTGTCCCTTTAGCAATGCATACATTGCAATGATCGTTTGAAAACTTCAGTTCATTTTTTTTTACAAATTTGGGTTTGCCATGAGCAGCAAAATAAACACCTTGAATATTAGCATCCTCATCCAGCCGAACAGTTACATGCTCCCAATCCCCTTGATGGTTTTGGGTCGCAGGGCCGTTATTATAACCGAAAAACCACCAGTATTGTATTTTATAGTTAATTTCTGGTTGGATATTGAATTGTTTCCTAGCAGTTTCAGCAAATTCCGTTGTGTCCGTACGTTTTACATAATAGAACACTGGAATTTTAGAATCAGGATCAGGAACACCTTTCTCTTTCTTCCTTGTTTGAAGAAATACATTCCAATGATCTCCTGATGCGCTATCATGAGGCCGCCTATTACGGCGACCCCAAACACGAAATTTATCAATAAAATCAACTGGAATGTCGTAATAATTTGTTTCTTGAGAATTCGTTTTCACCCATTTATCCTTCGTTTTATCATAACCTTCATCCTTGCCCACTCGATGATGCCGAAATCTCGATTTTGAAATGAAGTCCATGGGATCAATAGGAAAATATTCTTCATCGGGATGAAAATTAACAATGGGTGCATATTTTACAACGTTAGAAATTGGAAAAGCCATGTTACCTCCTTTTTGGTTATATTAAACTTCTAAACACGATCTTTTTTATAAAAAGGGAATCTCCGCTATTTATTGCTTTTTTGAGTTTCACCTCATCCACTTCCACAAAAGTTTCAAGACCTTCAAGTTTAGAATTGCATACCTGTGCCCTTTGAGTATTTTGAAGCCTATATCGTGCGATCAAATAACCAATTCGTTCTTCAAACCCACTTGTAAAATCCCACCCTCACTCCAGGAAATCTAGACGGTTAATCAAGAAAAAGCAAGGTGTTTTTTACCAATTATAATATGAGCCACTGGAACACAATCAAAAACAATTTTATTAAAGATTTAGATTTTCTTTTTATTTTTTTTCTTAATCCGTGTGAATCCGTGGCTAATTTTTTTTCTCCTACTTCTCAGCTATCTCCGTCGAAACTAGCTCTAAGCCCAATGTCTTCCCTTTCTTAATCGCCGGCACACCTTCCTCAAGCCAGACCGGTGCAGGTGCGCCTTTTAAGTAATAGTCAAAGAATTGCTGCATGCGAATGGCAAAATCTCTTTTGTTCTTGTATTTCCGTAACCCATGTGGCTCGCCATTGTAGTTGAGCATCCATACCGGTTTACCCAAACGCCGTAAGGCTACGAAAAACTCGATTCCCTGGTACCAGGGTACAGCGCCGTCTTTGTCATTATGCATCATTAAGACAGGCGTTTGAATTTTATCAGCCCAGAAGATTGGAGAATTTTCGAAATATCGCATTGGGTATTCCCACAAAGAACCACCGATCCTGCTCTGTGTCCTTTCGTATTGAAACATACGACTCATTCCCGATCCCCAGCGTATGCCGCCATAAGCGCTGGTCATATTGGAAACCGGAGCGCCGGCCTCAGCTGCTTTAAAAATATGGGTACGAGTGATCATGTACGCAATCTGGTATCCACCCCAGCTATGCCCTTGAACTCCGATATTTTCTTCATCAACAAAACCAAGACTTATAACACGCAGCACACCTGGCACGACCGCGTTAAGAGCGCTCTCACCTGGATATCCGACTTTATATGGAATATCCGGTACAAAAACCACATACCCGCGACTCACATAAAAACTGAAGCTAATACTGGAACGCGCAGTAGCCGGTGGTCTATGTCTGTGAATACCGTTGGACGTCTTCTCATAAAAATAGACCATCATCGGATATTTTTTTGTCGGATCGAAGTTTTCTGGCTTATAAAGAATTCCCTGCAGCGGGATGCCATCTAACGAATTCCATTCTACAAGCTCAGCTGTACCCCACAAGTATTCGGATTGTTGGGGGTTGACATCGCTTATTTTTTTCATGTCGGATAGTTTCAAATCACTGGTCCACAAATCAGGAAAATCAATATAGCTTGAACGAGTGAAGAGTAATTTATCCTCATTCTTAGCTTTTTTAGGGCGTGAAAAAGCCTTGGCCATCATGGTAAGTTTTGTCGGTTTTTGATTTCCTTGCATTTGCAGCCGGTAAAATCCAGCATCTTTATTTTCATACTGAAACGCTGAAAGCAAAATAGCTTCCATTGGATCAATGGCCTCCTCTTCAGGATCGAGCTTGAAATAACGAAATTGTATATTTTCCGAACGTCCCAGGCCTTTTGTGATAGAACGAGGCACTTTTTTGCCGGTGGGATCGACAGCCCATAAATCATGCTTGTCATAAATCACAAATTCCTGATCATTTTTCGTCCAACCAGCGCTTCTATAAGAATTGGCTTTATAGGGCCAATCATGGATTTCATTGTATACCGGATAAGGGATATTTTCAGATAAATTAACTATACTATGCTTTTTTGTATCCATGGCAAACCAAGCCAACTCATCTCTGTCCCACCATGTAATATATTTTGCACCAGGCGATAATGATGCCTGGGATTGCACTTTTTCCAAAACCAAGCTGCGTTTTCCTGTCGCCACATCAACCAGGTAAACATCATAATACCTGGGCGATTCCCATGAGATCTCCTGGCGATATGGCATGTTTGAATTGCCAATCGCAATGTTGGCGTTGCCTTTCTCACCGACCGTTACCGATGGAATATCTTTTGTCGCCATCTGTATAATTTTACCATTATTCAAATGAACTACGGCCTGGTAGGATCTTTTTAGCTCATTTTTGGCTTGCAGCAATTGCATGGGCTGCAAAAGAGGATCTTTCCAATTCCAGATATCAATCTTGACTTTTTCATCTTCAGGCTGTTCCTCATCCGGCTCAGGTTCCGGCCGAGGTGCCGTTGCAAAAAACAGCCGTTTGCCATTTTTCGAAAACGAAACTTTGCCATGTTCACTGACCCACCAGCCAGCTTCTATACCAGTAGTTCCTTCCTTAGCAACTATCTTTGGTGACTTAGAACCAATCCGCCATTGATATAGCGAATAGGTTGGTTGTTTGGCAGAAATATCATCCCTGTTTGTTAGAAATGCGACTTGCTTACCAGTCTCATCAATTGCAACTTGCTTGTAATCTCCTTTTCCAGTTAGGATTTCCACTGGCTCTGCTGTTTCTGTCTTAACGGCAAAGATCCCATCTGCCGTACTATCCTTATTCGAAGTTGTGTAAACCAACCATTTACCATCATGAGAAAAATAAAATTCGGTTACATCTAAATATCGACTTTCAGAACCCGTTTCCAAATTTCGCAAAATCAAATCCGTCCCCTCGGCTTTCTTTTTCTTATCCGATTTTGATTTTTCATTTTTTTCTTTTTCTTTTTTCTTCTCTTTTTCTTCTTCCTTTGGTTTTTCTTTGTCTGAAGTATCTTCCTTCTTTTTATCTGATTTTTCCAAAAGATAGGCTAGCATTCCACCCGTTTCTTTTGGCATTTTAAAGGTTTTAACACGCGGTATTTTGACAACTTCCCCTGAACTTAAATTGAAAATTGCCAGGCTATCTTTTGGCAAATCCGGACCTTTTTTCTTTTCTCGTTTTGCTGCCTTTACAGAATCTTTGAATGCTTTAATCTTAAAGACTGCAAATTGTGAATCGAATGAAAAACTACCCGAATCTCCGCGCTCAGCCTGATACGATAAATTGCCATTTGAATCTTTAATTCGCAATTCAGCATCTTTATCTTCCGGAGCGAGCGTAAACATGATCCAATCGCCGTTATTAGAAATAGCGTTGCGGGTAATCCTGTTCCAGATATCATATACGTCATGATCGAGCGGTTTCTTCTGCTGACCTACGACATCCAAAGAACATATAAACAGCAACCCTACAAAACATAATCCAAAAAACAATTTACTCCGTCGCATATTACCTCCTTCGATTAATTGATCTAATCATATTAATTTGTTAACCTACTATTCAGATATTCAAACACTTCGTTACGCTGAGCTAAAATTAATAAAAGTAACAAGTCGCCTTCCTGCGCCCAATCGATTGCTTCTTTTACACCATCCAGGGGGGTTTTTGTTAATATAATAGATGCAGCGCTCGATCCCAAACGAATTAACTCCTTTTGTATGATCATTGGAACTTCACCTTCTTCCCGGCCTCGCAAGTAAACAGGAAGGTCCGTTAGGACAATTCTATCCGGATGAATCTGCCATGCGATCTGGGTTAATGCTCGAATTTCCTCATCAGTACGATCGCCAGCCTGCCCCATTAGCAACAAGCGTCGATGAGCAGGTATGGATGAAACTGTATCCACAATAGCCGACATCCCATGAACGTTGTGGGCAAAATCTATCATTATTTTGGCACCATTGATTTCAAATAAATTACCCCTGCCTGGGTTGTCCTTTAAATCACCTCGGAATGATGTTAATCCTTCTACAATGGCAAAACGGTTTATTTGCAACGATTTGGCAAGACCAATAGCACCGAGACAATTGGCCGTATTATGCTTAGAGGCGCCATTCATTGCAATAGGGATATTATTTATAGGGACAATTTTTTCTTGTCCACTGATTGATTGATAGATCATTTGATTATCTTTAATAGTACACACACAGCCGCCGTTGTTGAGATGATCTATAATTACAGGATTATTCTCATCTAAACTAAACCAGCAGATCGGCGTTTTAACGGTTTTAGCATGTCGCACTATTCCTTCATCATCAGCATTTAATACTAATTTTCCATTTGAATTCAAAGAACGATTGACAACCAGTTTTGCCTGGATCAGATCATCTAATGTGTCGATGCCATATTGTCCTAAATGGTCGACCGCTACATTGGTAACGATAGCAGTATCAGCTTTTGGAACACCTAACCCTCGTCGCAAAATTCCGCCGCGGGCGACTTCCAAAACGCCGACTTCCACACGATCATCCCGTAGTAACGTGCGAGCCCCACCGGGGCCAGAGTAATCGCCTGAATCGATAATTTCCTCTCCGACTCGGATATAGTCTGTCGAGGTAATTCCAGCGATCTTCCCTGCTGATTTAAGCATGGACGCCAGCAATCGGACGGTGGTGGATTTTCCATTCGTTCCGGTTACCAATGCCAAAGGAATGTCATGAATTTTATGCCATGAGATTTTATCAGGATGCGGTATTTCATCCACTTCCCATGTTTTAGAACCTATCCCCATTCCAATCGAGACAGTTTCATCATCCGATAAAAAGCAAACACCTCTTTCCTGTGACGCATCCATAAGCCGAATCAAATCAGGATTCTGTTCTGCATCGATTGTTTTTTTTAGTTGATCTACAGTCAAATTATAATCAACGACATCCTCACGCTGCAAATTAGCAACCGCAGAATTCCAGGCCGCCTCATTCACTTCTGTGGCAGCGTAAAGTGCATCCACAGGAGCACTCAATGAGAGACTGGCGCCTTGATTAAATACACGAAAAAATATCTGTTCCTTAATCCAACCAATACCTTCAAGAAGATGAAGCGCCTGTTGTTGCCATAGATGGACAACTTCATCAATGGGATAACCCGAAATGGTTACATCTAAAATTGCCCCCGCTTCATTGGACAGCAAATTTGCACCCGTCAAACGACGGCTGTCTTGAATTTCCAGCTTTTTACCAGGTTCGGTCAATCGGCTTCTTCCTTTGCCAAACGAACGCCTCTATCATCACGAACCAGGCGTTGGTCTTTATCTATAACGAATCCTTCCGCCGGAGTTTGATGATCCTTAGATATTGCAGAAGAACCAGGCTTTGCAACATTTCCATCCGAATTAAAATTTATAATTTGCTTCCAGCACCTGGTGATTTCATCGCCAAAAATAATGAGAAGATCATCTTGCCTGGCACTCTGTAGAGCCTTGTCGACAGCTTCGACTTCATCCGGAATCATTTTAATATTCGCAGAAGTTATACCTTCTGCCAAGAGAGTTTTCTGCAACATTTTAGGCACCTCTTCAGCGCCTCTTTTTCGTCGATTGTCATCCGCTTTACAAATAAATTCATCAAAATGTTTGGAAGCGATTCTGGCAATTTCCTGAATATCTTCATCCCTTCGGTCGCCTGGAGCGGAAAGCACGCACATCTTTTTTCCTTTTGTATCCAGTTTATCTGCCAACTGGCACATTATTTCCATTGCCGCCGGATTGTGGGCATAATCGAGAATGACTTTAAAAGGATGGCCATCGAATACATTCATTCGACCTGGAGATTGAAAGAAAGAAGCGGAGTAAGTGCGCAAACCATGTCGAATATCTTCGAGGGATTTTCCCAGGAAATAAGCCAATCCGGCAGCAAACATGGCATTTTGCACATTGTGAATTGCAATTCCTTCCATGGTTGCCGGAATTAAATGCGTCCACAACAGGGGAATATGGGCATTGTTGTCAAAAAGTGTAATCATATCCCCGTTAATGCCTTTTTCCAGAACAACGGCTCTGCCGCCAGATCGAATATGTTCACGTACTAAATCATGTTCCGGATTCATGGTTACGTAACAAATATGTTCTGCCTTGGTAAAATCCGCCATTTTAAGACAAAAAGGATCGTCGGCATTTAACATAGCAGTGTCTTTTGCCACTTCGATCACAATTCTCTTGAGTTCAGCAAGCTGTTCCAGGGTGTCAATTCCTTTGATACCAAGATGATCTTCAGTGACATTCAGACAGGCAGCTACGTTGCATCGACGATATCCCATCCCGCCGCGAAGCAAACCTCCACGAGCAGTTTCCATAACGGCAATATCGACAGAAGGATCACGTAAAACCATCTGTGCCGATATGGGACCCGTCATATCGCCTTTAACAGTAAGGTGGCCATCGATATAAACACCATCGCTGGAGGTCATTCCCACTACATGTCCGGCGGTTTTAAGAATATGGGCCAACATCCTGGAGGTAGTAGTTTTACCATTTGTGCCTGTAATTGCGGCTATTGGGATTCTTGCAGGAGTACCGGGCTGAAACAGCATATCCATCACTGGGCCCGCCACATCTCGTGGTTTTCCTTCGCTGGGTGCAACATGCATGCGAAATCCCGGTGCTGCATTGACTTCCACTATTGCACCGCCGATATCTTTATACGATTGTGTAATATCATCGGTCAAAAAATCTACACCGGCGACATCGAGCCCGATTGCCTGTACTGTGCGAACAGCCATATCTCGATTATCCGGATGAACCACATCCGTCAAATCTATTGCCGTTCCACCGGTTGACAGGTTGGCTGTTGAACGCAAATATACAATCTCGTCTTTTTTTAGTATTGTATCCTTTGTATAGCCTTTTTCCTGCAAAAGCTGTTCAGCCTGCTGATCGAATTTTAATTTGGTTAGAACCTTCTCATGTCCTATACCACGTCTTGGATCTTGATTTACTTCATCGATTAATTCTGTAACTGTTTTTACGCCGTCACCCACCACATGGCCGGGAACACGTTTTGATACTGCCACAAGCCTTGCATTAACAACCAGCATACGATGATCAAATCCGGTGATATAACTTTCAACCACAACGGACCGGCTGGAGCCAAAGTCCTGTGCAACAGTAAAAGCCGTCTTTACTTCTTCATCATCCGAAATATTGATTGTGACCCCTCGTCCATGATTTGCATTCAATGGTTTTACCACAACCGGGTAGCCGATATGCAAAGCAGCTCTAATAGCTTGTCTTTCGTTATACACTAACCTCTGCTTGGGAACCGGTAATCCCAGGTCGCTAAGCAAATTATGGGTATCTTCTTTATCACAAGCAATCTCGACGGCGATGTGTCGCGTTTCGCTGGTTACAGTTGCCTGTATTCTACGCTGGTATTTACCGTGACCAAATTGTACCAAACTATATTTATTAAGCCTTAAAAAAGGGATATCTCGTTCCATGGCTGCTTTAACCAAAGAAGCGGTGCTAGGCCCTAATTCTTTTCGCTGGGCAAATTGAATAAAAGCGTCTCGGTCTTCATCGAAATTAAATTCAGCATCAATTTCAGATTCGAACTGTTTCTTTAAATCCTCCGGCAGCAAATGGTTTATCAATTGGTTTCCGAGACGACTGGCTTCTAATCCAACCTCACGATGCTTATATTCGAATACCATATTATATTGACCGGAAATTTCCGTTGAACGAGTTTTACCAAAGGTTACATCAGATCCAGCTTCGTTTTGTAATTCGATAATTACGTGCTCCCAAACATGCCCGAGCCAGGTTCCTTCATCTTCTGTCATCCTCCGTATGAAGCCACCTGGTTCTCCATAGGAACAGCCATGCTCCTGAAGACCCGGCAGTTTTTCCAGCAAGCCATCGATAAATTCTTTTCCAAGTCGTTTCGTCGGCCAGTCTTCCAAAATGCCAATATCAATAACATGGCGGATCACCGGAAAATGAGCGTAAAGATTCGGTCCTAAATAAACATTTGTTGATAATATTTTCATAACTTAAATTCCTGCAAAATTACCTTTACAAAAAGAAAAGTTAGTCAACCCATCTGAATTATTTCGAAGTAATTTGTTTATCGTTTTTATCATCGATGATCGCTTCACGTGAGTGAGTATCATACCGTCCGCCGCTGGCTAGAATATGCAAACGAAGGCCAATCAAGCTAACCGGTTGTCCGGCGCGAACGGAACCCATCGATGAATATTTCAGTTTGCTTGGATCGATGATTGTTACCGCGCCACTGCCAACAACTTCCAAAACACCTTTTGGATTTATGAAAATGGCAGTGTCCTCATCAAGACCAATTCCGGACATGAAGGGATTGTAAGATAATGCAGCCAATAAGCGCCCCAAACGATCTCGCTGGCGAAAATGCTGATCGATTATTAAGCTGTTGGTTAAACCTAAACCAGGCGCAAGTGTAACACCATCCGGCGTCGGCGTGGCCCCGCTTGCGCCACCGGCGATCATATGTTCGGACAGAATAGCCGCACCAGCCGAGGTGCCCGCAACATGAACTCCTTCCGCATTTAATTTACGAATTAATCGGGCAACGGAAGTGCCGCCCATGACGGTTGACAACCGTAACTGGTTCCCACCTGTGATAAAAATGGCAGAAGCGCTTTCCAGCTTTTCAACATAATCAGGTTTCTCGCTATCCGATCTCGTTTTAATGGGAATGGATAGCACTTCTTTTCTAACGCCTAGTTTGCTAAAGATTTTAATATATCGGTGCCCGGTTTCTTCGGTTTCGGAGGCGGTCGGTATGACCACAATTTGACCACCATTTGAATTGGCTAATTCGGTAAACTTTTGTAGAATTATGGCTTTAGTAGAATGCTTTTCGGCGCCACCAACGGCGACAATATAACCTCTTTCTTTTCCTTCAACACCAATCGATGGACTCATAGTTCTTTTCTTATCGTATTTAAATCTAAGCGTTCAATTAAATTATGTAAGAAAATGCACAACAAGGAAGCAAAGTTCAAGGAATATTTTTTCATTTTATATAGCAACCAGGAATTTGCAGGTTTTAAATAATGTTCTTGCATATTATATTCGTACCTATTATGTTGCATCAACCTTCAAAAAATAAGGAAAAAATAATGGGTTCATTAAAAGATAAAGGCATCACTGCTGTCAACCAGGACTTCAGCAAATATGACCAGGTTAAGAAGGAACAAACCTATCATTTGGCAGAAGGTGAAGTTGATGAAGAATTCGATAACGAAACAATTATAAAAACCTGCGACATCGGACAATTCTTAAATAATGGCGAACAAGGGAAGAAACAGTTTGCTCAGGAATTAGGGGAAGCCCTGGAACGTTTGGGATTTGCCATTCTCACCGGGCATGGAATAGATCCTGGATTATATGAAGAAGGTAAAAAGAAAACATGCGAATTTTTTGAACAAACCACCCGGGAAGAAAGAATGAAATATAAATCCGAGAGGTTTGGGTCGGTAAACCAAGGTTACTTTCCGATGAAGGAAACCACAATCATACATCCGGATCTTGTTGAAGGATGGGTTTTTTGCAGACGCGCATTTGATATGGATAGCGACCCCAATTATAACGAATCTACATACTGGCCAAAGCCAGGTTATGAGCCTTTTTTCAGGCAGATTTGTTTGCAGCATGAAAAGCTATTTATACCCTTAATGCAAAGCGTTCTCACCTATTTGGGTTGCGATCCACATCTCTATGATCAGAAATTCACAAATACAAATTTTGGTTTCCGATTGAATTATTATCCACCAATTAGTAAAGAAGATGATGAATCCGGCGCCGGCCGGATGCTCGGTCATGAAGATGTTGATTTTTTTACAATTCTGCCAGCACAGGAGGTGGACGGATTGCAGGTATTGAATCGGGAGAACATGAAATGGATTCGGTTAAATCCACCACAAGGCAGCATCATTTTGAATACCGGCGATTATATGCAGCGAATAACCAACGATAGACTTCCCTCAACCACACATCGTGTGGGAAAACCTATCGAAAGAAGACTCTTTGGCAAGCCTCGCGTGACTTTTCCGATGGCCATTTATGTCTGGGAAGAAGAGATCCTCGAAGTCCTGCCCGGGCTCGGTGAACCAAAATATGAGCCGATCTCAGCGATTAAATTTCATACTAAAACAACCAGCAAGTATTATGGTGATGATTATGCGGTAGATAGTGACAAAGATAAATAGGCACAAAGGCACAAAGTTAATAAAAACTTGAATAATAAATACAGGGGAAACTTATATGAAGACAGTGGAGAAGGCACAAAGTGACAGAGGCACAAAGGCACAAAGTTTAAAAAACCTAACTCATTTAGATTGAGGGGATATTAAAATGAAGACATATAGAGACCTCCTAGTTTGGCAAAAATCAATGGCTTTCGTAACAAATAATAATAGAAAA
>JADFJB010000051.1 GCA_022566355.1 candidate division KSB1 bacterium | reverse complement strand
GACAACCAGGGCAATCCGGTTTCGAGTGGTGTTTATCTATACCAGTTAAGAACGGCTGCTTTTTCGCAAGTGAGGAAGATGAGTTTGATGCGTTAATATTTACAAATTAAGAGGCCACCGGCGACTCGCCAAAGTCTTACAAACTGGTGGCCTTGAAGACGGCAAAGGATGATATTCCAGGAGGAAGTATCATCTATGGGATTTCTTTTTGTACTAAATTTCTAACAGGACACGAGCAATTCAGTGACAACAAAAACAATTAATCATAATAACAAAATAACTATGGAGGCATAACATGAAAACGCTGAAATATTATTCCGCGCTGGCCTACACAGGACTCCTCCTGCTGGGCCTCACAACACTAAGCCAGGCCCAATCAAATTGCATTTCTTCTCCACCTGGTTTAGTGGGTTTCTGGCCAGGGGATGGCAACGCCCTTGATGTCCAAGGAGGTAATGATGGGACATTGTTGAATGGGGCCACGTTTGCTGCCGGAATGGTTGACGACGCGTTTAGCTTTAATGGGGTGAATGGCTGTATTGATTTGAATACTAAAAACTTGATTGGTAGCAGCAGCTACTCTATAAGCACCTGGTTCAAAACCGGGGTAGGGGGTAATATATTAAGTAATGTTCACTCTGGTGGTCCAATATCTTATACGCTTCTTAGAGTTAGGGGAGATAATGGTAAGCTTCATTTTGTAATGCGTGGCGTGGGTCTACCCCAACAAAACTGGATGACGACAGCTAGGTTTGACGATAACCAATGGCATCATGCGGTTGCTGCAGTTGACAGAAATACAGCTGTTAGGATTTATGTCGATGGGTCTGAAATTACGAATTTTGACAATGTGGGTACAGTCCAAGTTGGGAGCGTAGACAATTCATCCGACACGTATCATATCGGGTCAAATGGGGAGTGTAATGGCGTTTTCAATGGCGATATCGACGAACTTTCGATTTACAATCGCGCTCTTTCTGTTTCAGAAATACAGAATATCTATAATGCGGGCAGCGGTGGTAAATGCAAAATTTCAGAGATACACTCGATTAGTCTTGCTTCTGGATTCGGTGCTCGAATTTTGGTTAGTGGGCCGCCATTTGACAACACCACGGACTTGGCTGCGAGTTCAGACGGAAAACTCTATGTTGGTGATTATGGGAATCCGATCCTGACTCTCAAAGCAAAGATTCATGAGATCGATCTCTCCACTCTTGCTGTATCTACTCTTGTAAATGGACTTCCCATATCACAGCCGGGCCAGTTGATCATCGGCAATGGACACCCAGTGGTTGGGACCGACTTGATCGTATCCGATCACAACACGGTGGAAACCGGATTCTGCTGTGACGGCCGAGTTTTCAGAATCAACAGGACAACAGGTGGAATCACAGTCCTAGCAAAAGGAAATCCCGAATTTCCAATACCGGGAGATCCGTTTGGCCTAGCTTTTGGACCAGGCGGCGATTTCGGTTTTCATCTATACGTCATGGATTTCATGGGCGCCTCAGTTAATCCGCCCGTGTTATATCGCATCGATGAGAATACTGGGGCGGCAACAACCTTCTTGGTCAATTCATCAATATGGACCGTTAATAGATCACCTGCAATTATCGCCTTCGGCTCGGGAGGCGGATTTGGCAACGATCTGTATGTCTCAGACGGTTCTTCGGTGGGTGGCCCTCGCAAAATCTGGCGTGTAACCCCTCAAGGAAATATCAGTATCTTTGTAGAAGGACTGGCCGGACCCCTCGAATTTGGTACTGGAGGGGCCTTCGGAACAGATCTGTACGTGTTTTCAGGTGGGAAGATTCAACAGATTTCGTCGGTCGGTTCGGTCTCGACGTTTGCCCAGGGCTTCATCTTTTCCGGCCTACAAACATCGCCATCATTCACGTTAGCTCCGGATGGCCAAAGCATGTTTGTGGCTATCAAAAACACCATTATCGAAATCTTCTTGGCAAATCAAGCGCCATTTGTAGCGTCAGATCAGGCAACCATTTCTGTTGACGAAGGACAAACAGCTACTAATACCGGCACCGTAAGCGACCCGGATGATGATCCCGTCACGCTGACTGTCTCTGTCGGAGCGGTCAGCAACAACAACGATGGTACATGGTCCTGGAGCTTCAGCGCCGATGATGGTCCCGCTCAAAGCCAGACGGTTTCCATCACAGCCGATGACGGGACGGAAACCAGCCAGACCACGTTCCAATTGACAGTAAATAACGTCGCGCCAACCATTGACGCCATCATAGTTCCAACGGACCCAATTGACATCAATAACCAACCCGTGACCGGCGTCAGTGCTACCTTCATCGACCCAGCCAACACCGCCGATGAGACATACACCTGCACCGTGGACTACAACGACGGTACCGGGCCACAGGCGGGAACGGTGACCGGAACCACCTGTGCCGGTCCCGGCCATACGTATGCAGAACCCGGTGTCTACACTGTCACCGTCACGGTTACCGACAAAGATAATGCAAACGGAAGTGCGGACGCAACCGAGTTCATCGTGGTTTACGACCCGACTGGAGGCTTTGTAACCGGCGGTGGCTGGATCGACTCGCCAGCGGAAGCGTGTGCAGATTTCTGCGTTGGCGCCTCCGGCAAAGCTACTTTCGGCTTCGTTTCAAAATATAAGAAAGGTGCTTCGGTGCCGACTGGACGGACTCAGTTCAAGTTCAAAGCTGGCAGCCTCGTTTTTAACTCGTCGAACTACGACTGGTTAGTGGTCGCCGGGGCGAAGGCCATGTACAAAGGCGACGGAACAATCAACGGCACAGGCAGCTACACCTTTCAGATCAACGCCATCGACGGGCAGGTCAATGGTGGTGGCGGGGTAGATAGGTTCCGCATTAAGATCAAAGAAACCGGCAGCGGAGTCATCTATGACAACCAGCCGGGCGCCGGGGACAATGACGATCCGACGACGGCTATCGGTGGTGGCAGTATAAAGATCCACATGGGTAGCAGCAAGATAGTTGCAAACGATTCCCAGGAAGAGTTTCTGTCCGAGACCATTCCGGAGAGCTATGGGCTTGAACAAAATTACCCCAATCCCTTCAATCCTGAGACGGAGATCTACTTCCAGCTACCTGAGGCAAATCATGTGGTCGTGACCATTTTCAATACCAACGGCCAGGAAATTCGCAGGTTGGTGGATGCCGAGTATGCAGCAGGCTACCACAGTCTTCGCTGGAATGGGATGGACAACCAGGGCAATCCGGTTTCGAGTGGTGTGTATCTATACCAGTTGAGAACGGCTGTATTTTCACAGGTGAGGAAGATGAGTTTGATGAGATAAGGAAGATTTTCCTAATAGTAGATAGTCTCTTTTAAACTGAAAGGAGTTCATCGTGAATTGTAAATTGAGAGTTGTACTGCTTTTGCTCGCAACTACCATATAAAGTGTTTTTCTTGTGGACGCGGTTGCAAGCCAGTTAGTCCTGACGTCAACTTCTCACTTACTTACAGAGCCTCGTTCTTGATTTGACGTGTAAGAAACTATTTTTGTAAAGAATGCCAAGAGGCGAGGGCCTTGGATCTATCAAGATAATGGATTTAATCAATTAATTTTAAAAGCTCACAAAATTTTAAGGAGGTTGTTATGAGTAAATATATCTTGGCAAAATGTGCCACCGTACTAGCCATCTGTTTATTCCTACTCTCAAGCTCAAGTTGTTCTACTATTTCCAGCTATGATGACGGGAAAATTCCCATTACCACCTCGTCTGAAAAAGCGCGGGAATACTACCTGCAGGGACAAGAGCTCGCTGACAAATTTCGCGCTCAAGAATCCATTCGATATTTTGAGAAAGCTGTTGCCGAAGATCCGGATTTTGCGTTGGCATATTTGAGGTTGTCCTTTGTCGCGCCGAGCACTAAAGAGTTTTTTGATCATTTCAATAAGGCGCAGACATTAGCCAACAAGGTTTCTGAGGGGGAGCGTTTATTGATTTTAAGCTTTGATGCAGCGGTAAATGGCGAGCCCATGAAACAGCGAGAGCTGCTCACAAAGCTGGTCACGACTTACCCCAACGACGAACGCGTTCACAACATTTTAGCTGACCACTACAGTGGTCAACAAGAATACGAGCTGGCCATTGAAGAGCGCAAAAAAGCCATCGAAATTAATCCGAATTTTTCACCCCCTTATAACATGATGGGCTACAACTACAGATCTTTAGGCAACTATTCGGAAGCGGAAGAGGCCTTTAAGAAATACATCGAATTGATTCCAGATGATCCCAATCCGTACGATTCTTATGCTGAATTGCTGTTGAAGATGGGTAAATATGATGCATCCATCGATTCTTACCAAAAAGCTCTGGAGATTAATCCGAATTTTGTTTTCTCTCATGTAGGTATTGCCACAAACCTGTGTTTTAAGGGAGAACACCAGCAGGCAAGAGATCAACTTCAAAAGTTTTACGACATGGCCCACGACGATGGCGAGCGACGAACAGCCCTCTTTGCTAGGGCGGTCATATATGTTGATGAGGGCAAAACGGAAATGGCGCTGGAAGAGCTTAACAAACAATACACTCTAGCGGACAAGATTAACGATGCCGTGGCCATGTCAGGCGATCTTGGCACGATGGCTAATATTCTTCTTGAGGCCGGGAGATTTGAGGAAGCTATGGCGAAGTTTGAAAAGTCTTTGCTACTTATCGAGAAATCCGATCTTTCTCAAAAGATCAAAGAGAATGTAAAACGTGGTCACCTTTTCAATACCGCCCGCGTTGCCTTGATGAAAGGAGATTTTACAACTGCAAAGGCCAAATCCGAAGAATATCATCGTCAAGCTGAAGTTTTAAAAAATTCGTCACAAATTCGTTCGGCACACCAGTTGGCAGGGATGATCGCACTAGAAGAGAAAGATTATGACAAAGCGCTGGAAGAACTCCATCAAGCCAATCAGCAGAACTCATACAACCTTTACAGAATATCGCTAGCCTATCAAGGCAAAGGTGATAGTGGGAAGGCCAAAGAATTCTGCATGAGAACCATAAATTTCAATGCGTTGAATAGTTTAAACCACTGTTTTGCCAAGAAAAAAGCTGAGAGAATGTTGGCTGCCATGACTTATTGATGTCAGATACCGGAATATAATTAACGATTTGATGGTAAAACCCTTAGAAAAAAGGAGGTCAAATATGAAAAGGAATTTTTTTCTAATGCCAGCATTCATTCTCATTTTTTGTATTCTACAGGGTTCGCTGACGGTAGCTCAAGAAAAAACTGAAGCATCTGCAAAAGCAGACACTGTAGCTGCAATAAGCGACACGACCAAAGTTAAGGAGAAGAAAGATGAAGAAAAGAAGTTTGATGAAGTCGTAAAGGACTTCAAAGTTATCGAAGGCTTATTTACTATGTATCACAAGGAGGAAGACAATACAGTCTTTCTGGAAATCAAGCCCGAACAGATGGATAATATTTTTCTTTGCAACGTGACTTTGGAGGCTGGAGACGGAGTTTATTTTGACTCCGGCGCTATGTGGATTAACTTTCCGTTTATTTTCAAGCGTGTTGGTAAGAAGGTTCAGTTTATTCACAAAAATGTTTATTATCGTGCCGATCCCAATACGCCAATCTCAAGGGCCGTAAGCCGCGGCGTTTCCAGTTCGATCATCGGTTCGGCCAAAATAGAAAGTAAACCTCATCCTGAACGCAACAGCATTTTAGTAGATCCCTCTGGCTTTTTCCTTCAGGACTACGGCGATATTGGATACTATCTTAGTGAGATTGCAAAGGTCGATTTTAAGTTTGACAAAGAGGAAAGCTATTTCAGTATGCTCAAATCTTTCCCTTTTAACACCGAGATTGAAACCGTCATCCATTTCAAAAACAGTAAACCAAAACCCAGCCTTGCGCGAATTGCCGACGGTCGCAGCATGCAGCACCGTTATCGATATAGCCTCTCTACTCTGCCCGAAACCGGTTACCGGCCTCGGCTGGCCGACGACCGTGTTGGCCATTTTTTAACTTTGCACCAGGATTACACCACGCAAACAAAAGATTCACCTTATGTTCGATACGTCAACCGCTGGCACCTGGAAAAGACTAATCCAAATGCTAAGATTTCGAAGCCCAAGCAGCCCATCGTCTTCTGGCTGGAAAATACCATTCCCTATGAATATCGACAGGCCGTAAAAGAGGGCGCCTTGATGTGGAATGCGGCATTCGAACAAATCGGCTTTAAACAAGCCATAGTCGTCAAACAACAACCCGATGACGCGGATTGGGATCCGGCGGACGTTCGCTATCACACCATACGTTGGATTGTGATGCCTGGCGGCGGCTATGCCGTAGGCCCTTCGCTTGCAAATCCTTTTACCGGTCAAATCTACGATGCGGATATTCGTATTAGCGCCGACTACATTCGCTACATGGTACGTGGACTCGAAGAATATGTAGATCCTTTGTCCATTGTCTCGGATATCTTAAATCCAACATTATCGAGTTGGAGCCAACCCATGAAAGCCTGCAACTATGGTGAAGGCAAAGCACAAGAAGCCGCTTTTGGTTGGAGCATCTTAAGTAGCCGCGACTCTTTTTATCTCGATTCACCTAAGGCAAAAGAATACATTAGAGATGCCATTAAAGACCTGATCGCACATGAAGTCGGTCATACTTTGGGTCTGCGGCATAATTTCCGTGCCAGCACAATTCATACAGCCGATGAATTACGAGACAAGAGCTTAACGATTAAGGAAGGAATTTCTGGTTCCGTGATGGATTACAATCCTGTCAATCTCGCTGGCAAGGGAAAGAAGCAAGGACAGTTTTGGCACACTTCAGTAGGTATATATGACTACTGGGCCATTGAATACGCTTACAAACAAATCGATGCCAAATCCCCGGAAGCTGAACTGAAAGAATTAAAGAAAATTGCAAGCAGAGTTTCGGAACCTAAACTTGCTTATGGAACCGATGAAGATGCGTTTGGCTTTTCGCCGCAAGGTATCGACCCGGTGACCAACATGTTCGACCTGGGTCCAGATCCCATTGCTTTCTTCAAGGAACGACTTGAACTGGCTACAGAACTCCTGAACAATATTGAGAATAATTTTGAAAAAAAGGGCACGCGTTATCAGAAAATGCGGCTTGTTTTAGGGCAGGTTATGCGGCAGTACTTTATTGCGGCAGCTACGTTACCCAAGTATGTCGGCGGCATCTACCACCGCCGCGATCACATCGGCGATAAAGGTCAGCGAACACCTTTCGAACCGGTGAGTTCAAAAAAACAGCGGGAAGCGATGGAGGCTTTGAAGCAGCATATTTTTGGCCGAGAAGCCTTCAAGTTTCCACCCAGCCTGATGAGAAAACTCACACCAGAACGTTTTTACGATTTCGATTTTTCACTTTATTATGTACCGCGTGTAGATTACCCAATTCATGATGTGGTTATCAATTTACAAAACTCTGCGCTTAATCGCCTGTACCATCCGATCAGAATGAACCGGATGGTGGATTTAGGTTTATATTTTGAAAATGGCCATTCGATGTTCTCCCTTGCCGAAATGTTTCTGGAATTGCGAAATACAATTTGGTCGGAAGTCGAGGAACGAGCGAGCATAAACAGTTTTCGACGTAACTTACAGCGTGCACATCTCAACAAAATTATTGCTCTGGTAGTGAAACCAACAGGCGCCCCGTACTTCTCACCTGCAAGCAGTCAAAAGCCTGCCGGTAAGACGATGCCGCCAGGAGATGCCATAGCGCTCGCAAGAGCAGATTTAAAGTTACTGCAAGAAGGCATCACAAAGTCACTGAACAATTCAGCATTAGATGTCACTTCCCGGGCCCATTTGGAGGAGTCCCTTTCTCGCATTACAGCAGCACTCAATGCTGAATTACAAAGACAACTGTAAAAAATAAATCTAATCACCTATAAATTTAATCAACTAAGACGAAGGAGATAAGGAATGAAAGAGATTCGAAACATTTTCATTATGCTGATTCTTTTCGTTTTCATATTAGGATGTCAAAATACTGGTGGTGATCCAACTGTCCAAGGTGAATCTAATTATTATGGTTATATTAAATCTAAAACTAATGATAATTCCCTTTGGTGTACATATATGATTAATAGTGACCCATCTAAATTTTTGGGTCATAAAATTAAATTATCAGCGCTAATAAGAACTCAAGATGTTATTGAAGGAGTACGAATGTTTTTAGAGTTGATACCAAAGAAAAACTTGGTCAGTTTTGATAATATTTGGTATACACCAATACAAGGTACAACTAATTGGAAAAATTATGAAATTATCTTAGAATCTCCCAAAAATGCATCAAATATTGCCTATGGCTTCATGTTATCTGGCACTGGATATTCCAAATTTAAAATTTAAGAATAGAGATTATAAAATAATTATATAACCCAGTTTTCGAAAAGATGAAACTCATTGTTTATATACGGTAATATGGATTGATAAGAACTATGAGTTAGTACAATCGTTAGCAGCAAGCTTTGAACGACATAGAAACAATTGAGATAAAGCAATGGAAAAGAGAAAAAAGAAAAAAATTATTATTGGAGTAATACTAGGATTTGGTTTGTTGATTTTTGGAATTTTACTCACAATCCCATTTCTTATAATTAACCCGATGGTTAATAAGCATGTTGACTTTAACAAAGTATGGACAGCAAAAGAATTTGGGATAGAAGCGGAGCACTTCTTTGTCAAGACAGATGATGGGTTGAATATTTCAGCATATGAAGTTGCAGTAGAAAAACCCAAAGCAGTTATTATTTGCCTGTCTGGATTCAGCAACCCTTCTGCCACTATATATTTCGGACATGCCCGTTTTTTTAAAGAACACGATTATGCCACTATTCTTTTCGACATGCGAGCTCATGGAGAAAGCGATGGCGATATGATTTGTTTGGGCTATAAGGAGTTTCTTGATACAAGAGCCATTGTACAACACATAAAAGCAAAACCCGCATACAACAATGTTCCAATCGTTGTTTTCGGCTTATCAATGGGAGGTGCAACCGCCATCAATTCCATAGGAGAAATACCTGAAATTGACGGTTTAATAAGTTTATCAGCATATTCATCAGTGGAAGATTATCTTTATGAAGACATGGCAACTCAAGCTCCAGTTTTTTTTGCAAAAATTGTAAAACCATTTGTTACATTGGCTACAATACTAAAATTCAAGGTAAACAGTTGGTCCGTCAATCCTAAGAAAGAGATTGAAAAATTGGGAAGCAGACCAGCATTACTCATGCATACGAAGGGAGACGCCGGAGTTTCATTTTCCAACTTTGAAAGAATACTTAGTCATTCGCCTCCCCATGTTGAAACATTTATTCGCGAAGGAAACATACATTTTGTAACCAAAAACTTTACTGAGCCTGAAAAGGATACAGAATATGCCACAAAATTATTACAATTTCTGGATAAGAACTTTTCTGAACGATAGACAAATGTCAGCCCCTAACATTGGGCTTATAACGATGCAAAAGCGAGGTTGGCGAAGTTGATTGAAGTGGAAGCATTGTAATGATTGGCCAAACTACTCGAGAAAACGCGAGATAAATCTCGCTTTACAGTTTACCCAAAAATAAAGAAGGGCCTTCCATAAATGGCTGACCCTTTGTTATTGGCTCTAGACCGCTAAATATACCTGAGTGAAACTTATGTGCCTTGCTCCCATGAAGAGAGGTATTCTTTTTGTTCCGGCGTAAGGGTGTCAATCCCGATACCCATGGTTTCCAGTTTTAACCGAGCAATCCAATCTTCGATTTCTGCCGAGACATCATAAACTTTTGCTACTAGTTGATCTTTATTTTTGATTACCCATTCGGAAGCTAAGGCCTGGGTCGCAAAGCTCATATCCATTACAGAAGCAGGATGGCCTTCGGCGCAGGCAAGGTTTACTAATCGGCCTTCGGCGAGGATGAAAATACGGTTTCCGCTCGGAAGGGTATATTCATCCACTAAATCTCGAACGTCTTTACGAATATTTGTTGCAATCTTCGCAAGACCATCTAAGTCAAGTTCTACATTAAAATGACCGGAGTTGGCAACTATGGCGCCATTTTTCATTTTTTCAAAATGCTCAGCCCTGATGACGTTGATGTCACCGGTTAAAGTACAGAAAACATCACCAATTTCCGCAGCTTTCTCTATTGGCATCACATCATAGCCATCCATTGCGGCTTCCAATGCACGAATCGGATCGACTTCGGTCACGATCAACTTGGCGCCTAATCCGCGCATACGCATGGAAAATCCTTTGCCACACCAGCCATAACCCACTACTACGACATTTTTACCCGCCACCAATACATCAGTGGCCCTGATAATTCCATCAACTGTCGACTGGCCTGTTCCGTAACGGTTATCGAATAAATATTTTGTTGCTGCATCGTTCACCGAAATCACCGGAAATTTTAAAGCGCCATCTTTTGCCATTGCCTTCAACCGGATCATGCCAGTTGTAGTTTCTTCCAGACTGCCAAAAACTGATTTGGAAACTTCGGGATAGTCCGAATGAATAACGGAAACCAGGTCAGCGCCATCATCCATTGTTATAACAGGATTATGCTCGACACAGTCCCGCAAATGGGCATAATAAGTATCTCTGTTTTCACCTTTAATCGCGAACACTGGAATATCATAATCAGAAACCAGTGATGCAGCTACGTCATCTTGTGTGCTCAGCGGATTTGATGCGCAGAGATAAAGCACGGCGCCACCCGCTTTTAGTGTTCTAGCCAGGTTTGCTGTCTCGGCGGTTACATGTAAGCAAGCAGACATATGAAACCCGTCTAAGGGTTTTTCGGCAATAAAACGATCCCGAATTTTCTTCAGAACCGGCATATCGTTATCCGCCCACTCAATTCTTTTTTTCCCTTTTGACGCTAGTCCAAGATCTTTAACATCATATTTCACAATAGTGCCTTTCTTTAATTATTTACCAGGTTATCTTTTTAATTCTTCTACTCGGTTGGTTAACTCCCAGGTAAAACCATCCTCATTTCTGCCAAAATGACCATAGGATGCCGTTTTCCTATAAATGGGCTTTCTTAAATCCAAAGCCTCAATGATTCCATGCGGGGTTAAATCAAATATTTGTTGAATTCTATTTACAATTTGTTCGTCTGGCATGATGCCGCTACCAAATGTGTTTACGGAAACGGAAACTGGTTCTGCAACACCAATTGCATAAGCTAATTGAACTTCACAGGAGTTTGCTAATCCGGCTGCCACTACATTTTTTGCTACCCATCTTGCGGCATATGCCGCCGATCGATCAACTTTGGACGGATCCTTTCCGGAAAATGCTCCGCCGCCATGGCGAGCATAACCGCCATAAGTATCAACAATAATCTTTCTACCGGTTAAACCGGCATCGCCCTGGGGTCCGCCTATCACGAACCTTCCGGTAGGATTGATATGGAATTTAACTTTATCGGGATCGTATAGATTTTTTGGCAATACGGGATCGATGACATTAGTGATCACATCGTGGTGAAGTTTTTCATTGGTAACATCCGGATCATGTTGCGTTGAAATGACTACAGTATGAACATATGCCGGCTTGCCGTCTTCGTATTGAATGGTCACCTGCGATTTTCCATCCGGGCGAAGGTAAGGCAACTCACCGGATTTTCGGACAGTATCCAGGCGCTCTATCAACCTGTGTGCTAATTGGATGGGTAATGGCATCAGTTCTTTGGTCTCATCGATTGCGAAACCGAACATCATTCCCTGGTCCCCGGCTCCTTCTTTATCCACTCCCAATGCAATATCGGGAGATTGTTGATCGATCGTTGTTAACACTGAACAGGTGAGATAATCAAAACCGTACGCGGCGTCAGTGTAGCCAATGTCCTGAATCACTTTACGGACCAAAGTTGGAATGTCGACATAACAGTCAGTTGAAATTTCACCTCCTACCAGGGCCATACCGGTTGTGACAAATGTTTCACATGCAACACGCCCATTGGGATCTTCTTTGTAAACCGCGTCCAAAACAGCATCGGAAATCTGGTCTGCAATTTTATCAGGGTGGCCTTCAGTTACAGATTCTGAAGTAAATAATCTATTGTTGCTCATTTAATTCCTTTCAATTATTTATCAATTCCTTTTATTCTTCCGCTAATTTCGATTTCAGAAACTCAATATTTAATATCGGCGTGGGATCCTCTTCATTTAACATGGCTAAGTTAAAACTTACAAAATCAGCTAAATAGATCAAAGAAAACATTCTGGCAAGCAAGGTATTCCCCGATGTTTCCAATTCAAGCATCGGGGTTTCACTCCGGTTTATCAACTCCTTTACAATATCCATTCGTTTTTGGACACGCGGATGATCTTCATGATCCCTAATAAGGATGGCTGCCAATTGTTTATTCAAACCCATTTTTCCAGCTCTCTGCCAGCCAATGATCTCATTATGGTTCATCTCGGGAATCACGTTATTGTATGCCAACACTTTGCTGTTTTCGCTGATCTGTCCTTTCCAGCGAATTGCCACAGTTTCCATCTTTGATGAAGAGTAAATAACCGGAATCCGGCCTTTACAAAATTCTGCGATTTCCAAAGCTTTTGAATCAACTTCGCTGCCCGGATCGTACCGTTCACTCATAGAACTTAAAAGTTCAATTACTTCATTCATATCAATAAAACGAGAATCAATCCAACCCCAATCAACCAGGTTCATAAGAAATGGGATAAACAGGTAGCCCAATGCAGTACGAGGAGGTTGTCCGCCTGGAATTTGTATTATCCGATGTTTATTTTCATTTGCAATGTTTAGCAGCTTACCGCCACTTGTAGATACCAGACATTGGCAACCTTTTGATATTGCTTCTTGATATGCTGCTAATGTTTCTTCGGTATTGCCAGAATAGCTTGAAACTAAAGTGAAACTACGATCACTTACCCAACCAGGAACCTCGTACCCTCGGATCACACTGCAAGGAAATGTACCCGAAGCAGAAATCAGGTCTTTTAAGATATCTCCGCCAATGGCCGATCCACCCATTCCGATGATCAAAACATTATCAATTTTAATTTGCGGTTTGGGGATACGATTATCCTGGGCAATCGTCAAAGCAGCTTGTACCTGGTTCGGAAATTCTCGGATCAACTTATGCATATTCCCGGAGTCGTATTTTTGGATAGCGCTTTTCATTTTACTCAGTTCAGGTATATTTTTCTTAAGATTAATTTTTATCGGTAATTTCTACTTGAAAAACTTCGGAAAACTGGGGTGCTTCCTTAAGCATAAAGGCCTTTAGCCTGTCTTCAATTTCATCTGCTGTGGAAAAATTGACTATTTCATCTGCCAGGCGTTTCATAGAGTTGAATCGGATAGATCGAATTAATTTTTTGACTCCCGGGATATTAGCAGGTGTAACGCTCAATTCATCCATACCCAATCCAACCAAAAAAGGAACCATATGTAGATCACTTGCCATTTCTCCACATAGTCCTACCCAAATGCCATTTTTGTGACCGACCTCGACAGTTTCCTTTATTTGTCGCAGAATAGCCGGATGATAATTTGTATAAAGATTAGCAATTCTTTCATTTCCTCTATCTACTGCAAGTGTATATTGGATTAAGTCATTTGTTCCAATACTGAAAAAGTTGACTTCCTTAGCCAGATGACCGGCCAATAAAACGGCAGATGGCACCTCAACCATAATGCCGATTTCGATATTTTGATTAAAAGCCTTACCTTCTTTTTTGAGTTCCTCCATTGCCTGTCTAAGGAGTATCTTGCTCTCCCTCACTTCTTCAACTGCGGAAATCATTGGAAACATCATACGAAGGCTTTTTCGGCTGCTGGCCCTAAGTATCGCTTTTAATTGTTTCAAAAATAGTTCCGGAATATCAAGGCTAATCCGAATGGATCGCCATCCTAAAAATGGATTTTCCTCATCATAAGAATCCTCTCCCAAAACCGATTTGTCTCCTCCTAAATCAAATGTTCGGATTTTCACTGAATTTGGATAGATACTATCCACAACTTTTAAATACTCCTGGTATTGTTCTTCTTCAGATGGGAAATCCGTTTTATTAAGGAAAATATATTCGGTTCGGAAAAGTCCAATTCCTTTTGCACCATAATTCAAAGCAGACTTTGCTTCATCGGGCAGGTCAATATTTGCGGCAATCTGCACATCGTGCCCATCCAATGTTTTAGCCGGAAGTTCCTTTAAGGGTTGCAGAGTCTGTTGAAATTCCTGGTATTTTTCCTGCAACTCCCGGTAGCGGAGTAGCGTTTCTTTTGAAGGATGAAGAATTACTTTTCCGCTGTTGCCATCGACAACCAATCGATCGTCATTTTTTACACGATCAGAAAAATTCTTCAATCCAACAACTGCAGGTTTTTCCAGTCCCTTAGCTAAAATAGCTACGTGAGATGTTCGGCCACCCAAATCGACAGATAAACCCAGGATGATATTTCTATCAAGCATTACTGTTTGAGAAGGAGTCATCTGGTGGGCAACCATGATTCTCATCCCTTTATTTGATTTTATTTCCTGGCTTTTTTCCCCCATCAAATTTCTAAGAACTCGACGTTTTACATCGAGAATATCCACACCTCGTTCTTTAAGGTAATCATCTTCACTACTTGAAAGAGTATTAAAGAATTCACTCATTAAATCAAAATAAACCCATTCCGTATTCCGTTTTTGCTTTCGGATTCGTTTGATAGTCTCATCGATCACGACCGGGTCGTCGAGGATTAGTATGTGGGATTCAAATAGATTTGCTGCTGTCTCACCTAATCGATTTAAAACGCGATTTCTAATTACTTTTAATTGACTCCGTGTACTTACAAGTGCTTCATGAAATCGTTCAATCTCTTCATCGACCTGATTCTTGGAGATTTCTTTCCGATCAAATTCTAGTTTTTCCCGGGAAAGAACGGTGGCAACTCCGATTGCTATTCCAGGAGAAGCGGCAATACCCTTACAAATTACTTCTTTTACTGGTAATCGGTTCAATCTTCCTCGAATTTATTTTCAAAAAGTTCAACGACTTTTTCCATTGCTTCTATTTCATCCGGTCCATTCATTTGCAAAACAAGGGTTGAACCGGGTTCGGCAGCCAACGCCATTACACTCATAATGCTTTTCCCATTAATTGCAACACCATTTTTCACCATAGTAAATGAAGATGAGAATTTTGCAACCGTTTTTACAAGTAAAGCGGCTGGTCGAGCATGCAAGCCTAATTGATTTGATATTGTTACTTCTTTTTCTATCATCCGGATTCTATAAAGATAGGTGGATTATTTTTCTTAACTTATTAAGGTACAAAGATATTAAAGACCATTAGTAAAGCAAGGTTTAAAAAAATAGGCCAACTAATTGGTTTTCTGGCTTTTACGAAATACCATGTAATTGAAACTACTAAAAATAGAAAAGCGACCATAGACCAGTCGAATGTTTCTCCGGTGAAAACAATAATATAGCCGATGAACAATCCAAGAAGTACAAATCCTATGGAACGCAAAATTTGGTATTGTTTTTCATATTTTCTTTTTGATAATTCACGTACTATATCGAAATCCATTTCGTAGCCTCGAATTATGCCGTAATAACGCATATATAAATGCGGAATATTATAAGAGACAAACAGCACAATAGGTCCTAAAAAGCCCAAGAGTAAGCTTGTAAACACGCTCAGTAAAGCAGTTAGGGGTTTAATCGTTTGCCAAAATAATTTATCGCCAACAGCACCTAACGGCCCACAAAGGCGATCTTTAAAAACTATGATAGGTTTATCAGATTCCCATTTTTCAAATATTTTTTTCTCCTCCAGGCGAGCTACGGCGCCTAATGCAAAAGAGGCAAAATAAGGATGTGCATTAAAAAATTGCAAATGCCGTTTCAAGCATTCGCTTCTACCTTCTTTATCAGAATATAGTTTTTTAATAGATGGTATCAAACAATAGCAAAATCCCAATGCGATAAGCCTTTGATAATTCCAGGATGCCTGGATATAAAAACTTCGAAACAATATTCTAATTAAATCTATTTTCCTGAGTGATCGCATTTAAAATATGATAGTTAAGAGAATTCCGGCAAAAATGGCTATTACCAGGTATCGCATGTTCTTTCGTTCAAAAAATAACTGGAAAATGATAACGGATCCCATTGCTAAGAAGACCAGTTGAATTTGTTGCTTTGTCAACGGGGCTTCACCCGGTAACTGCATTAAAAGTTGATTCACAATAAATAATCCACTTAAATAAAATACTAAACTAAGTACCGCACTGTGAAAATATGCCAAAACAAAAGCAATCAGATGAATCCTTTCAACGCCATTAACATCGCCGGTTTCGGCAAACTGATCAGCCTTTTCAATTAAGCGCTTGTTAAACTGGCGCAATCTTACGATGGCAGAGCCAAAAATATAAGCAATGATTATTGCAAAGACAGATGTCAGTAGAATAATCCAGGACTCCGAGAAGTTTGAATTATTCTTAATTGAAAGAGCAATCATCAGACCGACGAATGAGCCGATGTTTCCTTCCGGGTATTTTGCCCCGCCGGTGGGAACATCGTAAAGCCAGATTAACTCAAAAATAATTCCAAAAAATAAACCAAGCTGAGGATCTCCGAAAATTGTTCCGATTAGTGTGCAGGCTATAATTGGATGTGATATTAAAACCTGCCAAGCAGCTGTTGAATCAAGCCCAATAACTCCGCCAACAAAAAACACCACCAAGATTTCATTTATCATTTAGAAACAATCTCAGGCAGAAAACCAGATAATTTACAGATGAGTTGCATAATCTACACACTTTTTATAAAGAAATTCAACTAAAAAATAAGGAATTTGGGAATGTTAAATTCATGGGATAGTTTCTTCAGAGATATTTAAATATAAATTTCCTGTGTTTATTAGGAACCAACTTTACAATATTCAATGAATAGATTTGTGATAGTAATGTCGTTAAATTTGTGTAAAAATAAATAAGGAAGGTGCTGCTCCAATAGCTATATTTTAATTAAACACATTAATTAAAAACAATAGAGAACTATAATCAGCTCATAGGCATTGCTCGCAGCAGCAGTCTTAATCTCATCGGTGCAATTGTGATTATGAGAATATCCGTTTTTTTTCCGTCTGCTGAACTTAATCACTGGCATGAACTGATTTTCACCCTATTGGACGGCCGATATGAAGCGGCAGATAGTGTTGTTCGTACAACCTTCCCGTTTTCCAATGATTCAGATTTACCAATACGGGTTTACTTTTAATCATCGTAATCACAATTGCACAGATGAGGTAAAGAAGGACAGGACCGCCCATAGAACCACGGGATGAATTCATTAACAAACCCTGCCTCTGATTAGGGGAATAAACTTTGTTCTTGAACTGTTATTTTACAAAATAGATAACTTGTGCAGAATAAATGTTTATGGAGCAGGTGTGAAGTCTTCCAGTATTTCCAGTTTCTTCGTTGTTGTTCTCCTCGTCTTTCTGAGTGCGTGTAAAGATGAAACAACCGTAGAATATCTTCAAAATCCTAATCCGGAAGATGAAGTAATCACAGATGACCCGGTGCAGACAGATACAACTGAGATCTTTATCGTCGATGCAACCGGTAAAAAGTGGGAAATAGGTCACGCAGTGCGTCAATATGGCTTCGAGCCCGTCAAATTTCAGTTTGGACTGGGGCCGAACGCGATCCCACCAATTCTTGACCCTCAAATGATTTGGCCTGGTCAACCTGGTTATCCGGATGATGGCAGCACTTTTCTAGTTCTTGGGATCAGCTTGGAAGAGGATGCTCGTGCTTATTCTATTCAAAGGCTGAGTTCTAGCGAAGTCGCCGATGAGAAATTTGGCGATGTGCACGTGGCTGTGGCTTACTGACCGCTGGTCGATTTGGCTGCCGTGTACAGCCGGGAATTATCGAATTCGGACGGTGGTAACAATGTCCTTACACTAAGTGCTAGTGGCTGGACGTATGACTTCACTTTTGTATTGTATGATTATGAAACCGAAAGTTTATGGTATCACATGCCAGGAGAAGACGGTTTAACCTGTATCAGCGGGGTATATGCAGACCGCAAACTTGCAGAATTCCAATCGACTAAAACTCGCTGGCGCACGTGGAAGCAAGAGCATCCGAATACTAAGTTTATGGATCCCGATTCCAAATAAACCCCCCAATAATTAGAGTCTGAATAAAAGCAGTACTTTCGTGTCATTCCCATCTGAGGCTGAAAAAAATTTAGTAACGGATACGCACGGATTTTTCCAGATTTTCTCTTATTGCTTACAAATCCGAGGGGGAAAATCGCATTTCGTATTATTAAGGTCATACTTTGCAAAAGATGGTACTCCCAATGAAAAATGCCATAGAGCTTATAGGCAGTATTTAGGTGGCCCAGGTTTGAGGCTGGTGGAATGGAAAATGAATATAGTGCCTATCAAAAGAAGATGCCTTATTGAGGGAAATTATCGAAGAAAGATACGTATCATGATTTACAACCTATATGTCCTTTAATGATCAACGTCTAAGAAAAACGTGAATCGGCTGACGTAATAGGAGCAATTTGTATTGTGTAAACACTCAACGAAATTTGTCGTTTCGATGATGCCCTTCTGAAACTACTTGATTATATCCAGGATATTATTTATCAAAAGGTATCTTTTAAATATTTATTTTTATGATAATATCTCAAATTATAATATGAAAGAATTTGCTCTCGCTGTGCACGGCGGCGCTGGTGTTATCCCAAGAAATTTTGCTGACAAAATTAAGCAGGAATATTTGGATGGCTTAGAGGAAGCGCTAAAAGTGGGTCTCGTAATTTTACAGAAAGGCGGCGCCAGCCTGGATGCCGTTGAAGCCACAGTTAAAACTTTAGAGGACAATCTGAAATTCAACGCCGGGAAAGGTTCAGTCTTCAATCATGAAGGCAACCATGAGATGGATGCTTCAATTATGAATGGTACCGATCTATCATGCGGCGCTGTGGCTGGGATTCGAGGAGTAAAAAATCCCATCAAACTTGCTCGTTTGGTTATGGAAAGGACTGTTCATGTGGCTTTGGTTGGTTTGGGAGCTGAACAGTTTGCCCAAAAAATGAATGTTGAATTTTGTGATAACGATTATTTTTATTCCCAACTTCGTTATGACCAGTGGACGAAAGCAAAAGAACGAGATTCGATTCGCCTGGATCATTCTGTAGATGATGATTCGCAGACAAAAGAAAAAGGGACGGTTGGCGCTGTGGCATTGGATAAAAATGGCAACCTGGCGGCTGCAACCTCTACAGGAGGATTGACCAACAAAAAATATGGTCGTCTTAGTGACAGCTCCCAAATTGGCTGTGGAAATTATGCAAATAACAAAACCTGTGCAGTTTCATGTACTGGCACAGGTGAAGAATTTATCCGTCATGTGGTTGCATATGACATTCATAGTCAAATGTTTTACAAAGGCTTGAGTTTAGAACAAGCAGCGCATAATGTGGTTCATCAAACGCTAAAGCCTGATGATGGCGGCATTATTGCCGTGGATAATCTTGGCAATATTGTGTTTGATTATAATTCGGTAGGCATGTTCCGAGCTGCCGCCGATTCGGAGAATATCTATGAAGTGAAGATTTGGGAGTAAATCAACTTTCATGTTGAGTGTGACTATCCTGATTTGAATGTTAAGTGACTTTCCAATGTAGATCGGAAGTGTATTTGTGAAACAATACTCGGTAGTTGATTGGACGCGTAAACAAAAAGATAGATTTAAAGGGGCTAAGTTGAGTAACATAATTAATCTTAAAACAAATAAGAGGAATAGGATGATAGTCAAACTGAGACAAGTGAATTTATTCGTCATTTTAATTCTTTTGTTTTGTCTAAAGGGATTATTTGCTCAAAATAATGGGGATCTCCTAAAAGAAATAAAATGGCGTAACATCGGTCCGGGAAATTTTTCGGGAAGGTTCGTTGATGTTGAAGCATTGGATAACGATTTTAGCCATGTTGTGGCTGCTTCTGCCTCGGGTGGTGTGTGGAAATCCGTCAATGCCGGAACTACATGGAAACCGATTTTTGATGATTACGGGAGTGCATCGATCGGGGATATTGCCATTTTTCAGAATGATCCGAACATCATCTGGGTGGGAACGGGTGAAGCAAACAATAGAAACAGTGTAGCCTGGGGGGATGGTATTTATAAATCCACAGATGGTGGAAAAAGCTTTCATCATATGGGACTAAAAAAAACTTATCAGATCGCCAGGGTAGTCGTTCATCCAACCCATAGAAATATTGTTTATGTTGCAGCGATTGGCTATTTATGGGGATATATCGGCGACCGGGGTTTGTTCAAAACCACGAACGGCGGTAAGAGCTGGGACAAATTAACCAATGGCTTACCCGATGATGGTAAAACAGGTGCAATCGACCTGGTCATAGATCGGGGCAATCCCAATACTCTGTATGTTGCATTTTATCAACGGCTTCGCAAACCCAATCGATTTGATAGCGGAGGCCCCAATGGCGGAATTTTCAAAACAACAGATGGCGGAGATACCTGGGCCAAATTAACTAACGGCTTACCTGCTGGAGAAACAGGGCGCATTGGGCTTGACATTTATCAGTCGAATCCAAAAATTCTTATGGCAATTATCGAACACGGATTTCAGCCTAGGGAAGACAATCCGGATTATTATAATATGAAACTGCTTGGTACTGGAATTTACCGCTCCGAGGATGGCGGGCAAAACTGGCAATACATGAATCGCTACAATAACCGGCCCTTTTATTACAGCCAGATTCGTATCAATCCATTGGATGATCAAAGAGTGTATGTGTTAACCACAACAATCCGGTTATCAGAAGATGGCGGCAAAACTTTTGTTCCCGGCGGTCTCGAATTCGAAGGCGGTCTCGATTATCATGGCATGTGGCTGGACCCATCCAACAAAGATAGATATTACCTGGCCAAGGACAAAGGGTTAACCCTGACCTATGATCATGGTAAAACATTCCAATTATTCGATCATATTCCGGTGGGTCAATTTTACGCACTCGGCGTTGATATGCGAGATCCGTATTTTGTTTATGGAGGAACCCAGGATAATGGCACCTGGGGCGGTCCTAACTTCAGCAAAGATGTCCGTGGAGTGTTGAATGATTCGTGGTGGAAATTACATTGGGGAGACGGCATGTTTGTCCAGGTGGATCCAACCGATTGGCGTCAAGTCTACACCGAGGCTGAAAACGGCAGCTTTCGAAGATACAATGCGGAAACACGACAGGTTGAATTTAGTCGCCCAAATCCTTCCAATATTATTAATTATAACGATTATGTTAAAGAAGATTCTGCTCCTGGTAACCGATTACCAAAGCAATTCCGTTTTAACTGGCGGGCGCCACTGGTGATGTCTCCCCACAATCCGCAAACTTTGTATTTGGGTAGTAATTATTTATTTGAAACAGTGGATGGTGGTTATCACTGGCGAATTGCCAGCCCGGATTTGTCGACCAATAATCCGGCTAAACAAGATGCGCTTTCCGGTGGTTTAACCCGTGACATGTCTGGTGCGGAAACCCATTGCGCCATAACCAGTATTTCGGTTTCGCCTTTAAATTCAGCTCTCCTTTGGGTTGGAACAGACGATGGAAATATTCAGATAACCCGCAATGGCGGAGTTAACTGGACAAATATTCGAGAGAATATTCCCGGTGTTCCCGATGGCATGTGGGTCAGTTGTGTGGAAGCTTCCCATTTTGATGAAGGTATTTGTTATGTAACTTTTGATGGCCATCGAAGTGCGGATCTTTCGTCATGGATTTACAAGACTAACGATTTTGGTAAAACATGGAATAAAATTACCAATAATATACCTGATGGGCATTCAATGTATGTGATTCGGGAGGATCTTAAAAATAGAAACCTGCTTTTTGCCGGTTCTGAATTTGCCTGTTTTGTGAGTTTAAATGGAGGTCAATTCTGGACGCGATTCATGAATAATATGCCTACTGTCGCTTTTTACGATCTGGTCATTCATCCTCGCGATGGCGACTTGATCGCAGGGACTCATGGCCGTGGTTTTTGGATTGCCGATGATATTACTCCCTTGCAGCAATTGACGAATTCTATCCTGGATTCTGAAGCTCATATTTTTACCAACCGACCTATGACGATTTGGCAGGATGCTTCCCGCGGCGGTGTTCGTGGACAGATGTTTTATGCGGGAGAGAATCCTCCATACATTCCAAAAAGAGAAAATATAGTCAGGGCTAAATTAATTAGCGGCGGATTGATCAACTATTATCTCAAATCAAAATCCAAAGAAGTCTCTATCGAAATAACCGATCTTTTAGGCGCCAAGAAAAGAACCATTTCCGTTCCAGGCGAATCGGGATTAAATAGAGTTCTTTGGAATTTCCGCTTCGATCCAACACCTGAACAAATCAATCGATTTATTAAGAACCTTGAATCGAATCTCGACCTAATTGCTAAATTTCCACAAAAAACTAAAAAACAAAAGCAGGTATTAGAACATGCTCAAAAAATGGTAAAATCATCAAAAAGTATTGAAGCGCTAAACCAACTGATCGATCAATTACGAAAAACTTTTGGAAGTATTAGTTTGTTTCGAAGAACTTTTCGTGGCAGACTGCGAGGAGAACAAGCAAATCCAGGGGATTATTTAGTCAAAATGAAAGTTAACGGCAAAATCTACACAAGCAAAATTACCTTACGAAGCGATCCAATGGGTAATTAAGGCGATATTTTAATCAGCAATTAAAAGAGAGGAAATCATGATTCGGAAATTATCAACTGCCTCATTTATTCTTTTATTCACTTTCTTATGCAGTATTGTGTCAGCCCAGGAAAAACCACTCAAAATATTTATTTCTGTAGATATGGAGGGAATTGGTGGTATAGGAACCGCAAAGATGACTCGTGGAAATGGCAAGGATTATTCAATTGGGCGCAGGCTAATGACCGACGAAGTAAATATTGTAGTAAAAGCTATTTTTGAGCATGGCCCTGCTGATATTCTTGTGAATGATTCCCATGGTGATATGCAGAATTTATATCATACTGAATTGGATGAAAGAGTCACATATATCCAGGGGAATCTCAAACCATTAGGGATGGTACAGGGTTTGGAAGAAAGTTTTGATGGGGTAATATTTATTGGCTACCACTCAAAAGCTGGCGATCCCAACGGATTCCTGGCCCATACCGGTTCGGGATCGGTGAAGGGACTATGGCTGAATGATATTGAAGTAGGGGAGGGCGGCTTAAATGCTGCATTTGCCGGGGAGCTTGGAGTACCTGTGATTTTGGCTTGCGGAGATTTGGATTTAACCAAGGAATTAAAGCAATTGCTTGGAACAAATACTGTGAGTACGAAAGAGGCTATTACTCCACAGGTGGCAAAACTGGTTCACCCCAAAGTTGTACATAAACGCCTGACATTTGCAACGAAGGAGGCTTTGCGAAACCTGGATCAGGCAAGGCCTTATGATATCGGAACTCCTGTGCGAATCAAAATGAAGTTGGCCTCAACAATGCATGTAGATATTTTGCAAGCTATTCCGGGAATGGGAAAAGGTGAGAATGGGTTTACGGTTACTTATACGGCTAAGAATATGAACGAGGCCTATAAACTAATACGACTAATGTATAAATATATTAGTTATTGAGATTATTGAGCTTATTAGCTGGTTTTGGTGGAAGATTCAATTTCAAAGTTAGTCCTGTGTCTCTAGATTATAGAATAGTTATTTTTAAATTTGAATGTGACCTTAATTTTCTAAAATCACTTTTGTTATAAGTGATCAATTCATCACAAAATTGTTCGTGCAATAGAAGTATGAATACAATCGTTAATGATTGAATCCGATTTTATTTGCCAACATACATGCTCTGGAAAATTGCATTTCAGAATATTGAAAAGAAGTTAAACTTAGAAAACTTGTTATGTTGTGCTCTATGAAATGATTTGAAAATCCCAATTTACTTAATGCAAAAGCAATTTTTTGTAATACTAAAAATGAGAAAAAAAACTGCCATTTTTTATTGCTTTTTTAATGATGTCGATAGATACAATATGCTTTTCTTTGTCTTAAATTATTATTGAATGAATAATTACATCTGTATCAAAATATATCACTTATTTATCTCATTGGTCAGTTCTGATAGATCTATGTTAGGATCGACTGTAAGTTGAAACTGTTGGTTAAACGCAAGAAGCTTTTCAAAACTTTTTAGGTTTTTTTGATTCGCTTTATTTTCTTGGTTTGCTTTGAGAATAATTTTTTTTCTAGTTGTTTCGATGCTTATTTTCTCTCCTGGTTCTAATCCCAATTTTTTTCTTATCTTTTGGGGATAAGTATTCTTCCAAAATTGTCGATTTTGGTTATCACTACGAATCCTTTATGGGAAAAATATTAAAAAAATTGCAATAATCAATTTGTTATGTTTTTGTTTGAAATCCAATCATAGGATTCTCAATGCGAAGCTACTTTTGCATAATTTTTGCTATAAAAGTTAACTGTACATTAAACGTTAAGGAGCTTTTTTTTGATTGGTAAAACAGCCCTCTTCATTTTATACCTCTCGATGAGCCTGGTATCAAATCCGGTTAATAGCCAAACCTATCCTTTTAATTCTCACCAATCCGTAAAAATAGTGAACCCAAAGGAATATGAATTCAACTGCTTGCCAATTATTAACCATGCTACATTTTGGCAAAAAATAGGAAGATACAGAACATCTTCAAATGCAATACAAAAAATTAATTACCCATTATTTGACTGGCCGCTTATTAACCAATTACACGATGGTTTATTTTTGTTCAACTATGTCGATGATGACAATTCAAACACTTTTGCTGATTACATGGGTAATCCTCATACCTACAATGGACACCAAGGGACTGATGTGACCCTTTTCAATTTTCGAGCAATGGATCGTGGCATGAAAATCGTTGCAGCTGCAGATGGGACTGTGGTTGAAACCGTTTTTTCTAAACAAGACCGAAACACCAAACCGCCATATCCCGATTTTGGAAATAGAGTCATTGTTCAACATGATGATGGAACTCATGCCTGGTACGTTCATTTTCGAAAGAATTCTGTTACGGTTGAAGAAGGTGAAACAATTGAAAAAGGTGATGTGCTCGGACTTGCCGGTAGTTCAGGTAATTCAACAGAGGCGCATTTACATTTTGAAGTTGGGGAATACATCAACGGAATTTGGCAGAAGCGTGATCCATGGCAGGGAACCTTAAATACGCTACCAAGTCTTTGGCAGAACCAGGAGCCGTATGTGGGGAATGATCCGATCAGAATTTACGATATGGGGGTAACAACCAGGGCTTCTGCCGGTGGAGATGAAAATTATATTTCTTTTGATCTATTTAAAGAGAGACTGTCTCAACCGGAAGTATTTGGAAAAGATGAAACAGTTATTATCGTTTGGCTACAGGTTCAGGGCCAGGCGGGTGATGCTTTTACATTAAGAGTCCGTCGTTCTGATAATTCGCTGTTTGATCAATCGAGCTTTACGCTTCCGGATAAAGCTCAAAGAGCATGGTATTATTTGGATTGGAATTTCGCGCAAAATGTATTCCCAACCGATTATGGTAGGTGGACAGCCACAATAAGTGTTGATGTATCCGTAAAAAAGCAAGTTGATTTTGAGGTGGGGGAGAATACAGTATTTCGGCCGCGATTTGCACCTCTTGCCGGACGGTCATTTCGCATAAACGAAGAGACACAGCGGGATACGCTTAGAGTTTCATCTCTTGGAGGAGAAGTCACATACTCTTTGTTGAATGAATTGGATTTTGTATCTCTTCAGCAAGATTCGATCGTAATTATCTCTGCCACATCAACCCAACCTAGCAGATCATTCTATTTCCAAGCTATTGCAATGGATCAAGCAGGTTTAAAAGACACAATGTGGTACCACATTGTTGATCCTAGCAAACCGCGAACCAATACTGTGCCTGTGGAGTTAAGCACATTTTCAGCAAAATTCAAAGATAATACAGTAGAATTATTTTGGACTACTTTGTCCGAGACAAACAATTATGGATTTGTTGTTGAACGAAAAAGTGAAAATGGATCCTGGGACAAAATAGGATTTGTAAAGGGGAGTGGAACGACTGCAAACCTAAACGAATATACTTTTCTGGATCAAAACCTAATGCCAGGTACTACCTATTTCTACCGTTTAAAACAAATTAACAGTGATGGTTCTTTCGAATATTCTCGTGAAATAAAAATTGATTCTGTACCAGTTACAATTACGCTTTGGCAAAATTATCCGAATCCGTTTAATCCGATTACAGCAATTCGATACCATATTCCGGAAGACACAAATGTGAGTTTGCAGATTTTAGATCTCAATGGAAAATGGGTGTCTAATCTTATTGAAGAAAAGCAGAAGACCGGAACCTACACCATCGAGTGGAATGCAAAATCCTTAAGCTCGGGAATATATTTTTTTAAATTAGAAGCCGGTAGATTTACTGCGATAAAAAAAGCAGTGTTTTTAAAGTAAGTTTAAACGATGGGAATTGATTAGTCCTTACTCTGAAAACCTATTTCAGAACTTTTGATAAGCTATTTTTAAGTCGATAATATTTAAATGACTCGGTTGAAAAATTTAAAAACTATTTTAAATACCCGTCCTGAACACAAGCTACTAATAGCTTGCCTTAAGTCTCATATGGATCAAAAGAATGCTCTTGACATCAAGGAATTGCTTACTCAAAAGATAGATTGGGACTATTTTCATCGCATAGTAGCGCTACATGGAGTTTTGCCAATCATTTATACTAATTTGAAAAACATTGCTCAAGATTCTGTTCCCGTTAAGGAGATGAATCACCTTAAAGAACAATATTTAGCAAACGTACAACGTAATCTTATTCTGACAGGAGAGTTGCTAAAGATAATGGATTTATTTGAATCAAACGGGATAGAAGCAATTCCTTTGAAAGGACCGGTCTTTGCAGAATCGGTTTACGGAAGTTTATCGCTGAGACAATTTGTTGATTTGGACATATTGGTACGGAAAAAGAATGTGTTAAAAGCCAAAAGCCTTTTACTTTCAAACAAATATAATTTATTAAAAAAAATAGAAATAAATGAAGAGGTTTATCTTATAGAAAGAAATGATTTTGAGTTCTTAAAAGAAGAGGGCCGTATCAGGGTAGAGCTTCACTGGGATATTATATCAAAAATTTACCATTTCCCCCTGGACCTGGATAAGTTATGGGAGAACACGCATAAGATATCATTCGCTGGGGCAACAGTTCTTAACTTGTCGTCTGAGGATTTGTTTATCATCCATTGTATTCATGGGACAAAACATAATTGGAAAAGATTAAAGTGGATCTGTGACATCTCTAAATTAATTGAAGCAAATCCTGAAGTGGATTTGAATTGTATTCTGAAGTTAGCTAAAAGTATTGGTGGCGAAAGGGTGCTTTCACTGGGTCTTTTCCTGGCTAACGACCTTCTTGGCGCTCAATTACCCGATCAAATAAAATCATTATTACAATCAAATCGTGCTGTGCATTCGCTTGCTCAACAGGTTTATAAGTGGTTATTTACAATGTCCGATTATGGTACCCACAAAACCCCCTTGTTCAGGATTAAGGCAAGAGAACGTTATCGTGATAAGATTGTAATTCTAGCTCGCAATACACACTGGGTCTTAACTCCAAATGAAAAAGACCGCTATTTTCTTTCTCTTCCTTCATTCCTTTCATTTCTATATTTTGTAGTGAAACCAATCAGGTTGATCTCTCAATATGGGTTTGGGTTTGTGTTTTCTTTAAAGAAAAAATAAATTTTCAATTATAGTTTTTTGCGCATCATCAATTTAAATGTTTTAAAACCATTTTGCTGCCAGAATTGAATTTCCACCCTTGTTTAGGATGTGGATATCCAAATCCAGGAAATGAACTTTTTGTGCTTTAAGTCATTCTAAACTTTCTTTCAATTGTAGAGTACCAATGCTTGTGCTTCCCCAATTGGGCAATCCATCAGCAGTCCTCTGTCTTTTAAAAAATTCATTTCGAAGGTTTTGTGTATGAAGTAGGTTAGTTGTAAACGCCCGTAAAATGTTAAGTACCGATGATGTGGCCGGACTGAGGAAGCATAGCGACTGAGACTGACAGAAACTACCGCTCTTGCAGAATTTTGCCCACTTTTACATGGTTCCGCAGGTAGCGTCGCGACTGCCTTTTGGTTAAACCATCGATCTGAGGTTCAGTGATGATAATGGCGTCATTCCCGGTTGCAATGGCCAAATGGCAGGCAGAGCTGCCAAGAATCTGGCCGGGCACAGCAGAAATGCTATTCTCTGCCACTTCGCATTTTCGAAAGGTAATCGCTTCATTGTCGTGATATGTTCGCCGTACAAACCAAGGGTAGAGCGCACGAGTTTGCCACTCGATTTCCGCGGCGGGCAGGGTCCAGTTTACAACAGCGTCATTGGCGGCCAGTTTTGGCGTTTCCGTAGCCAGCGAGTCGTCCTGTGGTATTGGCTGCAGTGAGCCAGAGGCCAGACCATCCAGTAACTCTGGCAAAGCGTCGGTTGCGAGCTTACCGCATTTGTTCAGAAGGGATAGGCCGGTTTCATCAGGTGCAATCGGCGTGGTCTTTTGCAGAAGCATGTCGCCGGAGTCATACACTTCACTCATTAAGTGAAAGGTCACGCCCGTTTCGTTATCGTTGGCGAGAATTGCAGCCGAGATGGGGTGCAGTCCGCGATGGCGGGGCAGGAGAGAGGGGTGGCAATTGATGCAGCCGAGCGCCGGGATTGCCAGCAGTTCCGCACCAAATTTTCTGGGCCAGGCAAAAGTAAGGATAACGTCTGGGGCAAGCTGGCGAATGTGTGACCGAGCGTCATGCCGGTTGATATCCGCAACCTCAAGTACAGACGCTCCGAGCCTGCTTGCACTGTGTGCGAGCTTGATTTGCTCAAGTGATTCCGGCGACAAAAAACTGGTCGCAAGTGAACGTGCTTTATTTGAGTACGCCAGTAAGCCGCGCACAAGTTTCGGTAAAGCTTGGGTCCACTCTCTTGAAGGATAGATAACGATCCCAATCGGCTGGTGGCCGCTCACGGCAATCCGCTTGAGTGCATGGATGCGCCAGTGGTACCAGTTTGAAATCAACAGGACTTTGAGCATGATGCCTTTTCCATTTTGATTTTTGGGTATATCAATAGTTCTTTTAGAATTCGAACATAAACATAAGCAATCACCTTGGTTGTCGTTTCTGCAACAAGGATCAAATCACTTGCATTCTGCAGAGATTTACAAAAAAAGTTTAATGGTCAAATTCAGGAGAAAGTTCAAATAATGGATCAAACTGTTGATGATATAGTCTTTCTTTTTTGTGAAGATCCGTTATAGCGCTAAGATCGTTTAATGAAGCGGTCTAATCTGGATGTTATTAATTAAAGTTTCATTAAGATGGGGCATTTCTTTTGTATCCAGTTTTAATATCTGTACTGATCTTATTGAGTTTCGATTAGCCTTTCAGATTCAAGTTCACTAACGATTTCCCGCACACTTTCTTCGGCTTTTGAATGATCCACATCAAATTCTTTTTGTAATTCGTTGGTGATTTGTTGTAATGCCAATCCATTTTTTAGATGTTTCCAAATCGACCAACCGGTTTCATTTAAAGTATAATATCTTTGGTTGTCTAAATGAAGCAGAACAGCTTCGGTCGGTTCGAGTTCTGTAGATACGACTTGTGAATTGACCTGGTATTTTTTAACTTCGTTATTCATTTTTTCTTCCTTTATTAATATTGTGTTAAACTTCCGTGTATTTTAGCTTGCCGTACTGCCATTCTAAATGATAATACGCTTATGGGTAGCATAATGATTGAGAATATACCAAGAGCCATAACACTATTCGTTAACTCTCCAATCGAACTACCTTTTAATAATGCCATACGCATCCCTTCCAGTGAATGAGTAATTGGCAACATATATGAAATTTTCTGTAACCAATCCGGTAACACAGAAACAGGATAATAAACACCGCCTAGCAACCATGAAATTCCTGTAACTAACCAATCGACAGGATTGCCACGTTTCATAATCATAATAAATGAAGCTGAGATTATTCCGAGACTACTGAATGAAATAATTGTCAATAAAAAGATTATTATAGCGGCAAGATAATTTGCATTGGAAAAATCAATACCTAAAAAAACAACACCAATTGTTAAAAAAAGTATTACATGAACGGATGTAATTAAGAAGCTATAAATGGATGATGAAATTATGATTGTCGGTATTTCAGTTTGTGTTACCAGGAGCGCTTCCAAAGTTCCAGTGGTTTGGGCTTCCCGGATACTTTTTGAAAGGCCATTTAATGAAACGGCTAAGTAACTGGAAAAGCTAAATCCTATGATCACATAAGAAAAATAATCACCGCCATATTTTGAAATAGATTCAAGAGGTTTCGATCCAAATAAATTTGATAAGAAGTATAATGTTAAGATTGAAAATAACACTCCTAAAAACTGAAAAATAAAATCAAAACGGTAACTAGTTGAGATTAGAAAATCTCTTTTGGCAAAAGCCAATGGTTTTTTAAGTGATAATAAGAGTTCACTCATTGTACAATCCTATCATAAATTTTCGAAAGATCAGGCTTTTGATGTGTGCACTCCAGAATTCGGCCATTAAAACTAACAATTTGCGAAATGATATCCGATATTCCGACTTTGCCATTTTTAATTTGGATTGCCCATATTCCGTTCTCTACATTGTGAAAGGATACAGAATCTTTGAAATTTGCAGATTCTATTATGTGTTTGAATTGTGTGTCCGAATTTTCCACTGAAATCTTGTATATTTTTTCTAAGTTAATCGTATTACGGATTTGCTGTAAGGCTCCGATTGTTTTGATCTCACCTTGGTGAATAATTCCGACTCGATCAGCAAGTTCTTCAGCTTCATAAATGTTGTGAGTCGTTAACAGCACTGTATTTTTTTCTTCCCCGACAATTTTTTCTTTGATTAATTTTTTTAAATCTTGCGAAGTAGACCGATCCAAACTGCGGGTGGGTTCATCCATGATTAATATCTTTGGATTTGTAAGCAAACCTCTTGCAATTGCAAACTTTTGCCGCGTGCCAGTAGAGTAATTCTTAAAAGGTTTATTAGCTTCTTTATGCAAATCTAATAACCCGAGAACTGATTCGATTCTGGTTTCATAAGTCACTTTTGATAAGTTGTTTAAAGTGGCAAAAAACCTAAGATTTTGTTTGCCGGTTAATCTCCAGTAAAAACTGCGTTCGTCACTAACCACAAGACCAATGGATCTGCGAACCGATTTATTGTCTGTAACAACATTAAATCCGTTTACAAGTGCCTTTCCGGATGACGGTAAGATGAGGCTGCTTAGAATTTTGATCAGTGTAGTTTTTCCTGCACCATTTGGTCCAATAAACCCAAATATAGTTCCTTCTGAAATATTAAGTGATATTCCGTTCAGTGCATTAACATTATCATATTTTTTTACTAACAAAGATATTTCTATAACATTTATTGACATATTAAATTGATAATCCTTTCTTTTCTTTTTGTTAAAAATAATGAACCCTTGAATTCAATAAAATCTCCTATATCAATAGTTTCATTAAATAATGTAAAGTGTTCTTTTTCCACTTCCCCCTTTTTTAATAACGCCTGAAACGTGGCAGTTCCATCAGAGAAATTGAGAAATATAATCGCCCCCTGACCTCGAAGTGAC
>JADFJB010000050.1 GCA_022566355.1 candidate division KSB1 bacterium | reverse complement strand
AAAGAAATAGAAGAAACAAAAAAAAAATACACAGAAAACAAGTGTGATGAAGTGATTACCATGTTGAATAAATGTTTGGACAAGAGCGGTTTGCCAAATGAACAATTGGTCACCGCACACTCATTTTTAGCCAAGGCTTATGAAGCCAAAAGTTTAGAGGATGAAGCAAAAGCAGCGATAGAAAAATTATTGCGTCTGTTTCCAAATTACAAAGCTGATCCCGTTAACGATAAACCTGCCTACGTTGACATGGTAGAAGAAGTTAGAATAGAGATGAAAAAGAAGATGGATGGCGGTATAAATTGGTTATTGATCGCTGGTGGAGGGGCTGTAGCCGGTATAGTGGCTGTAGTGGTTCTGGCAGGTAAAAAAAGCGATAATGGCCCAACCCAATTACCATCGCCACCGCCTATTCCACCTATCCCCTAGAGACTTTTGAATGAATTGAAAACATTATCAGTTTGATATTAACGGAAATTTACAATTGTGTAGACATTCAAAAATCCTCAAAACTTGAGGAGGAGGAAGAAATGAAGACGCAAAGAATTACCTTAATTGTAAGCCTGGTTTTAGTACTGGCTGCAACTTCTTTGTTCGCCCAGGCGCCGCAGCTTATCAACTACCAGGGCAAATTGAATCAGGGTGGGGCGCCGGCAAACGGCACTTTTTCCATTACCTTTTCCGTCTATGCGGTAGAATCGGGAGCGGTGTCGCCACTGTGGACAGAGAGCCAAACTGTAACTGCAACCAACGGCGTGTTCAACGTACTTTTGGGCAGCATTACATCATTTCCGAATGATCTGTTTACCGCCAGCGGAGAGCGTTACCTGGGCATCAAAGTGGACAATGATCCCGAGATGACTCCTCGCTTTCGTTTTGCCAGTGTGGCATTTGCTATCCGTACTGCGAATGCAGATACATCCATCTTTGCTGCGAACGCGGATACGGCGCAGGTGGCGAGAGAAGTGTTGTCTATTGGGCCAGTTCCCGATGGCCATTCTCTTGACGCTGAAGATGGAGACCCGACAGATGTGGTTTTTGTGGACAGCACCGGCAACGTTGGCATTGGGACGACCGAGCCTGGTGAAAAGCTAAGCGTGTCCGGTATCCTTGAGTCTACTTCGGGAGGATTTAAGTTTCCGGACGGAACGCTGCAGCTGGAGATCTGACAGATGTGGTCTTCGTGGACAGCACTGGTAACGTGGGTATTGGGACCACAAGTCCGATGGCTCTGTTGCACCTCGATTCTGGATTTATCCAGGACCCTGATGCCAAAATATATTTTACTAATGGGACTGGGAAAACCGCATCAATACAGTATGATGGTAATAGTAATGGATTTGAGTTCAGGACCAATGGCACGGCTCCTAAGGATACCAAATTCTTCATAGGGGACAATGGCAATGTCGACATCAACGGCAACCTCAATGTGGATAACGGTTCCTTGTACGTGAATAGTGCGAATAACAAAGTCGGCATCGGTACGACGAGTCCAGGATCCAAGTTGGATATTGAAAAATCAGGTTATGGCAGCGGTTTTATCAGGATGACTAACACCTTGGCAAATCAAGAAGCAGTTATTGGCGTTGTAGACGCTGGGGCAATTCCCGGTAATGCTCTTTTGTTTGCTTTCGATGAAGGCAGCGGTACCTCCGGCTTAGGGGGCGCTACAATCCATTCTGGTTTTGGCATTCAAAGAACAGCGGCTAATACCTTAAGAGTGTTTACCACGCAAACAGACGGCCAGATCAGGAATGTTTTGGATGACGGTGACGGCAACGTCGGAATTGGGATAACCACTCCCGCTTACAAGCTTGATGTAGCAGGCGCGGTCAATGCCACGGAATTTTTGGTCAACGGTGTCCCACTGGGTGCAGGTGGCTCCGATAGTCCGTGGAATAGTGGGGCCAAAAACTCGATCAACTACACAGCCGGAAACGTTGGCATTGGGACGACGAGCCCGGATTTTACATTGGATGTGGCGGGGGACGTGAGAATTCAGGGGGCAGATCTCATTATTGGAACCAACGATGGACGGGATATTGGGAGCATAACGGATCAAAGGGCCCTTGTCCATTTCCTCAATGATGAGCTCATTGTGAATTTCAACGGTGACTTTGAGGGTGGGACGATCATCGAAGGATTAGAAAAAACACCTAACTTTTTCGTTAGCGCGGAAAAGGACGGCAACGTCGGCATTGGGACGATGGAGCCAACTGAAAGGCTTCATGTTACTGGACACATTAAAGCCAACGATGAAGTTGTCGTAGAAAGTGCAAATTTCGCCAATAGAAATTTCAAAATGACCTCCGCTGGTGTACAGAGACTGTCCGCAACAAATGATCTTTAATATAGACTACGCTACTGTTTTTATGCCAGCGTCGATTCATTTTATTGAGGGTGGTGTTGAGAGAATGCGGATTCATGCCGGAGGAAATGTTGGCATCGGAACAGGTTCTGGTCCCACTGAGAAACTTCATGTCGTCGGTAACATCCTGGCTACCGGTACCATTACGGGAACCATAGTTGATGTCTCTTCAAAAGATTTGAAAAAAAACATTGAAGACCTTTCAGTTACCGAAGCCGTAGGAACGCTGGAAGACCTTAAACCCGTGAAATTCAAATTTAAGGCTGAGGATGAAAATGACCTCCATATTGGCTTTGTCGCCGAAGATGTCCCGGCACTCGTGGCGACTCCTGATCGCAAAGGGGTTAGCCCCATGGATATTGTTGCCGTACTGACCAAAGTTGTACAGGAACAGCAGAAGACGATTGCAGAAATGCAGAAGAGAATTCAAGCTTTGGAGGATCTAAATAAATAATTTTGCCTTACTGGTTCAAACTTGCAAGTAAAGGCCAATAGAATTTTCCAGGATTATGACTAAAAGGAACCTTCAAATGTGTCAGTTAAAATTTATAAAAATGATGTTTTTGAGCTTGTGTATCTTTATATGCAGCGCTCCAATATTCGCACAAACCAGCGTTGAGTCTTCCACCCAAAGCAACCTGGGCGGCACGGCGCAATCTCAAAATTTTTCTCTTACTGCGACGGCGGGGGGCCAGGCCTCTCCCATCGGCGAAGCTGCGAGAAGCGCTCAATTTTCGCTATTGAGCGGCTCGGCTACAGTCGTAGTTTCGGTAAATAAGGAACCTGAGATTATTCACACGGTCCAGACTTTGGTCAACGCAAACGAAGCCATCACAATTATTGCTACCATTACAGATGATTTTGGAATTGAAAGCAGATCAGTCCTATGCAGAATTTCCCAGCACTTCAGGAATGACTCCGGGTAAGTCATTCTGGCTAATAGTAAAAGATGCAGGAAAAATCATCGATACTGGCTCGGGGAGGTCGAACACCACTTCCGCTGAATTTGCAATTAATTTGCACGCGGGCTGGAATTTCATAGCCAATCCGTTTAATTTCCCGATTCCTCTTTCGAATGTGAGGATGGAGAGCGGAACCAACCTGGATATTCGCTTTTTTAACGGTTCTCAATTCTCAACTTTCACAGGCAGCCTAAATCCATTTGACGGTTATGCGGTGTATAGTGAAAATTCGGATCGACTGATCGTTGACCCACTTCTGTTTCCTCCGACAAGCCAGTCACAAAAAGGAACTACTGGGACAGATAATGAAGATGTGATTTGGTCCATTCGGATTATGGCACAATGCCAGGAAGCCCTGGACACGTACAACTTTGCGTCTGTGGTTTCCGGAGCCTCAGAGGGCTGGGATCAGCATGACCGACCTGAAGCACCGGTGATTGGCGAATACGTATCCGTTTATTTTCCCCACCCTGAGTGGGGCAAAGTCAGCCCAATCTATGCGACGGATGCCCGACCTGAGCCCTTGGAAGGCGACATTTGGGAGTTCGAGGTTAAAAGCAATATAAAGGATAAAGTTACGTTAAATTTTGCAGTTTTGGAAAGCGTGCCTGAAGATTATGAAATATGGCTTGTGGATGATGCAGTAAAAAGTTCTTTAAATTTGCGTAGCACACAGGAGTATACATTTGCCAGTTACGGAAAAGAATATCCGAAAAAGTTAAAACTGGTTGTTGGAAAGCAAGAATACATCGATAACCAGTTTGATAGTATCGACTTTGTCCCAGAGAGCTACGAATTATATCAGAATTTCCCAAATCCGTTTAATCCAATTACTGCTATAAGCTATGGATTGCCTTTTGATAGCAAAGTAACGATTAGAATTTATAATTTACTCGGAGAAGAAATAATAACACTTGTTAATAACCAGCAAACCAAGGCGGGTTATCATACTATTATTTGGGATGGCAGAAATTCTTATAATAGCAAAGTTGCCACAGGAATGTATATTTATCAGATGATTTCTGGGCGATTTATTCAAAATAAGAAGATGGTCCTAGTAGAATAATATTTTAGAATATTGATTCGAAACATTAAACAAATAGTTCAGGAGATAAATGGAGGCCTCATGGATTTACTACCCAGGCAAAACCAAATGAATTTGAAGCCTGGATCGAAAAAGCAAATAAAAACGCTTACTATTTAAAGAAAAAAAATTAGCATTTTTATTCACGTATTATTATTAGAAAAAGATGGCGAGTTTGTTTGAATATAATAAATTAATATCATGCCTGAAATCGAAATAACCAAAATCTCTGATTTTCTCTGGGAAATTCCCAAACAAGGCGGAATGAACGTTCCCGGCAGGGTGTATGCTTCAAAATCTATGATGGAGGATATTCGCGGCGATAAAAGTCTTCAGCAAGTGATGAACGTTGCGCATCTGCCAGGTATTTTAAAATACTCCATGGCAATGCCGGATATTCACTGGGGTTATGGTTTTCCGATTGGCGGCGTCGCAGCTTTCGATTTGGACGATGGTGTGATTTCCCCGGGCGGGGTCGGTTATGACATCAATTGCGGTGTCCGCCTGTTAGGTTCTGAGCTTCACAAAAAAGAAGTACTACCGAAAATGAAAGACCTCGTGGCTGCACTATTTTCACGGATTCCTTCCGGGGTCGGCGCTAAAGGACCACTACGGCTTTCTGCGAAGGAGCTCAATAAAGTCTTGCTAAAAGGCGCTAAATGGGCTGTGCAGAATGGTTATGGTATGGAAGATGATATCGAATATATCGAAGAAAACGGCCAGATTGAAAATGCCAATCCGGAACGAATTAGTGATAATGCGATACGAAGGGGATTGCCCCAGCTTGGCACCATTGGCTCCGGAAATCATTTCGTGGAAATCGACTATGTGGCTGAAATCTACGATGAAGTAGCGGCAAGTACAATGGGATTGGAATTGGACCAGGTTGCAGTCATTATACATACCGGTTCGCGTGGATTTGGCTATCAAGTTTGTGATGATTATATCCGCAAGATGTTAGTCGCTGCTCAAAAATATGGAATCGATCTTCCGGATCGGCAACTCTGTTGTGCACCCTTCCGGTCTCCTGAAGCACAGGAATATTATGAAGCCATGAACTGTGCTATCAATTTTGCTTTTGCAAATCGACAGGTTATTACACAATGGGTCAGGGAATCTTTTGAGGTTACGTTAAAATTATCTCCAAAAGAAGCATTTTTACCTGTGGTTTACGAAGTCGCACACAACATAGCTAAAGTTGAGAACCACACGATTGATGGGGTTGAAAAAGAAGTGATTGTACATCGCAAGGGAGCAACCAGGGCCTTTCCGGCGGGCATGGACGAAATACCTCTTAGATACAAACAAATTGGCCAACCGGTAATTATTCCCGGCGATATGGGGCGATATTCTTACGTTTTGGCCGGCGAACCCAAATCTATGCTGGAAACATTTGGCTCTTCCTGTCACGGCGCCGGAAGAAGGTTAAGTCGAAAAAAAGCAATGAAAAGCGCAAAAGGTAGGAACATCTATAAAGAATTGGCAGAAATGGGTGTAACAGCTATGGCTTCGAGTAGGGCTACATTGGTTGAAGAAATTCCTGAGGCTTATAAAGATGTCACCGATGTCGTGGATGCGGTTCATGGTGCGGGTATTGCCAGGAAAGTAGCTAAATTAAAGCCAATGGGTGTAATCAAAGGATGAGAAAATATTACAATAATGAGATTTTTCTTGACAGTATAATATATTTTTCATACAATAAAAAATAATTAAAACTTTTAACCCTAACATTAAGGAGGGGAATCATGTCACGAGGCGTTAACAAAGTTATTTTGATTGGTAATCTAGGTGGAGATCCTGAACTCAAGTATACCCAAAATGGTCATGCAGTTGCGACATTTAATGTTGCAACCACCGAAAGAAGGCCTGATAAAGATAATAACTGGACTGATCATACGGAATGGCATCGTGTTGTCACCTGGCGTAAACTTGCAGAAACCGTAGGGGAATACCTAAAAAAAGGAAGTCAGGTTTATATAGAAGGGCGAATTCAAACACGCCAATGGGAAGATAAGGATGGTGTTAAACGTTATCAAACAGAAATTGTAGCACAGAATTTACAAATGTTAGGACGTCGATCAGATGACGACGCTCCTGCTGCTGCAGATAATTTTCCCGTAGAACCAGAACCAGATCAAGAATCCGGAGGCGATGAAAGTTCCGATCTTCCATTTTAATCCAAAACAAGCTCATAAGACACGCATTTGTTCTTTGATTTTTTAATTTATTTTTTATTTATAGGGACTGTAAAAATGAAAATTTTTCAGTCCCTTTTTATTTGAGACGCGAATTTTAAAGTTCTGACTCGAGGTTATCGGTGATCGAATTGAATGAACTAGTAGCAAAGGCAGTTGCAGCGCAAAAAGAATCCTTTTCTCCATATTCAAATTTTAGAGTAGGAGCAGCGCTTCAAGCAGAGGATGGACAAATATACACCGGCTGTAACATCGAATGCAGCTCCTATGGATTAACAATCTGTGCAGAACGAGTCGCCTTGTATAAAGCAATTTCTGAGGGGAATCGATCCTTTCGTCGCATTGTTGTCATAACAGATTCCGAAGATTTCTGTCCACCTTGCGGGGCGTGTCGCCAGGTTTTGTGGGACTTTGCAAAATCTCTTGAAATCATAATTGTGAATAAAAATGGAAAACAAAAAACACACAAAATCGGCGATCTTTATCCTGAAGCGTTTGACAGTGAGTTTTTAGATAAAGGGGATTCCGAGTGAGTAAGCATATTCTTATCGGGATCGCCGGTGGTACAGGCTCGGGAAAATCTTTGGTAGCTAAGACTCTTATTGATAAATTGGGTGATGATCATGTTGCCATGATTCAGCAAGATGCATATTATTATAATTTAAAACATTTGAGTTTTGCAGATAGGTCATCCCAAAATTTTGATCATCCTGATGCTTATGACGAAAGACTTTTATTAAATCATATTAAAATTTTACTTTCAGGTGGAACTATCGAACAACCGATTTATGATTTTTCACAACATTTAAGAAAAAATGAGTCAAAAAAAGTAGGCGGTCAAGTAATTATCATACTCGATGGGATCCTTGTCCTGCATAGTGAGCCATTAAGGGAAATGATGAAGATTAAGGTTTATGTAGATACGGATGCAGATATTCGTCTGATCCGCCGATTACAGCGGGACTTGCATGAAAGAGGCCGAAATATTAAATCCATTCTTGAGCAGTACGAAAAAACGGTTCGACCCATGCACCTCCAATTTGTGGAGCCTTCCAAACGCTATGCGGATATTATTATACCCCAAGGGGGCAAGAACTTTGTTGCGATAGATTTATTAAAGACCAAAATTGAGTCTATCCTTCAAAATGAGTCTTAAGAAAAATTTCATTAAATTGAATTACAATTCTGTGATTAAATTCTTGAAAAACAAGTAAATTGATCATATATATATTGTCCAATTTTTAATCGTCTAAACTATCATGTTCATACGGAAGTGAACCTATGTCAGAAGATGTTTTCTTGAAAATTCAAGGCGCCCAGGTTGGTCCAGTTACACAAAATGAATTGGGGACAATGATAAAAGAAAGAAAATTAACACCCGAGGATTTTATTTGGGACCAGGATTCCCAGGAATGGTTGCCAACTATCGAATCACATTTGATCCGAGAATATTTTTTATATCCTGATGATCTTGATCGTATTATTATAGCGATTGGTGGAGCTAAGGGGGGCGTTGGGAAAACTTTTTTAACTATATCTTTGGGCGTTTTACTGGCGTCGGCAGGGAATAAGGTTATCCTGGTTGATGCGGATCTTGGTGGGGCAAATTTACATACATTGATGGGGATCGATCGTCCTCAGTTAACATTTTATGATTTTTATACCCGTAAAAAAGAAAACCTGCAAGATATCGTTTTATCGACTGAGATTGAGAATCTTTCTATTATCTCGGGAGCTTGCGGAACTCTCGGGTTGGCTAATCCAAAATATTCTCAAAAAATAAGATTTATTACTGAATTAAAGAAATTGAATGCAGATTACATCTTATTGGATCTCGGGGCAGGCTCATCGTACAACGAAATTGATTTTTTCCTTGCCGCAAATAAAGGATTGATTGTTTCCACTCCCGAACCTGCATCGATTCAAGAGGCTTTCTTTTTTCTGAAAAAAGCTTTGATACGAAAATTAGCTCATATCTTTAGAAACCAGGAACAAATATCGTCATTGTTTGACCTGGATAAAGGAACATGGAATCATCCCAATGCAAATTCAATTAAAGGTTTGTATAAAGAAGTCGAAAATGTTGATGTTGAAGCAGCAAGTGTGTTTCGAGGAGTTCTTGGAAAAGTTCAACCTTTATTAATATTGAACATGGTGATGAATTCAAACGAGTATAAGGAAGGGACTTCTTTGCAAACAGCTGTTGGTGAGTTATTATCTTTAGATCTGGATTTTTTGGGAAGCATTCCGTTTGATAAAAAAGTACATGAAGCATCTATGCTGCAAAAACCATTTGTAATTCATGATCCAACTTCAAAAGTATCAAAGCAATTAGGCATCATTGCAACTGAAAAAATAGAAAAAATAGCCAAACTACAAGGATATTTTGACCGAAAAAGAATAAAGAAGTTTTTGAAGATGTTAGAATTACCTGAATCCAACAAAACAAATGATTTAATTATTTGTTCTTATAGATGCAGTTATTGGGGAGACTGTGAATACCAGAATGGTGGCTATCCATGTAGCATTCGAAATTTAGAGGTGCTTCTTCAAAGTGAAACTTAAAAAATGAAACAAATCAAGTAGTATGAAAGTATACTTCACATTTGATTTTAGCAGCACTACTTAAAAAGACGTTTCCATTTATGATTTATTGCGGGTGATTTTTATGACAAAGAAACAAATAGAAATTCTAAAAAAATTATTGTTAGAAAGACAGCAGGAAATTCTCCAGGAATTAGGGGCTAGTAATGATGACATTGATAAATTACAAAGGGAAAATTCTGCTGATTGGGTGGATAGAGTTAACCTGGATGATGCAGTCAATAGTTTAATGGCAAAGGAAAGTGGCTTAGCTGAAGAGATTGAAGAGATTATTGAGGCACTTCAAAATATTGAAAAAGATGGATATGGCATTTGTAATGAATGCAACCAAGAAATCGCCTTTGAGAGACTTGAAGCGGTTCCCACTGCTAAATTATGCGTTGCTTGCAAAATCAAAAAAGAAAAATTACAAACTCGGACTCTTAATCAAAGAGGTCCGACTTCAATTCCATCTGAGATGTTCGAGTTTGATGAGTAAAAAGATGGTTTTAACCTTTCATAAAGAAAAAAGAGAACATTTGTTCTCTTTTTTTTTGTCGAAAAATTAAAACAACCTTGCACTGTTAGAAAATTATGCTAAACCATAATAAATTCGATATATTAAATAGTTCAAAAAATTTAATGACTCTTTTTAGAATGAAATAGTTAGTTAGGTAATGGAGGTTTGAAATGCCTTTTAAGGATCACGATCTAAATCAAGCTCTTAACAATTTGCGTGAAATGGAGAAAGAAGTAGAAGAGCTTCTTAAGGATTTCTTTTTATCTAAGAACCAGACCCTTATGGTTTCCGAGAACGGCTGGACCCCGCATCTAGATATGTATGAAACATCTAATGCTTTTATCGTTAAAGTTGAATTATCAGGAGTCAATAAAAATGATGTAAAGGTTCAATTGACTCGGCGCATATTGATTATTAGTGGTATACGATTCGATAAGCCGGGTGAGGACAGAAAACATTTCAATATTGCAGAAATTGCTTACGGTAAATTTATAAGAAAAGTTGAACTACCAGCAGAGGTGGATGAAAACAAAATCGTAGCTCAATATGAGGATGGTTATCTGAAAATTTCCATATCCAAAGCACAAAAAGATAAATCTAGCCATGTTATTATACCCATTACAGATGAATAATATTGTAGGAGACGTAGATGTCCGGACAAAATGAACAAACAGAGGCAACTATTGGAATCGAGGATATCCCAGACATTAAAGATGAAAAAGAAATAGAACGTTTAGAAATCCCAACCAGAATTCCAATTTTACCCATGCGCGACACCGTAATCTATCCGTTTATGGTGTCACCGTTGTTTGTCGCTCGCCCAAAATCAATCAAACTAATCGATAAGGTTCTTCTTGGAAACAGATTGCTGGGCCTTGTTGCTCAAAAAGATGGAGATATTGAAGAACCCAAACCCGATGATATTAATAAAGTTGGGACTGTCGCAACAGTGCTAAAAATGTTGAAATTTCCGGATAACAGTATTCGGATTCTTGTCCAGGGTTTATCCCGGATGCAGGTCATAAATTGGGAGCAAACAGAACCATACTTGGAAGCAACGATCAAGTCAGTTGAAGATTATTTTGAAAAAGGACTTGAGCTGGATGCTTTAACCAAAAATATAACGATACAATTTCAAAAGATCGTCAATGTAGTGCCAAATCTTCCGGATGAGCTGCAGATTGCAGTTATGAATATTTCCCACCCTGGCAAGCTATGTGATTTAATTGCGAGCAATCTAAACCTCTCACTTTCTGAAAAACAATCTATTTTGGAAATATTAGATGTAAAAAGACGCCTGGAAAAGCTTACAGTTTTTATGAACCGAGAGCTTGAAGTATTAGAGGTAGGCAGCAAAATCCAAAACGAAGTTCAATCGGAGCTTGGAAAAAATCAACGTGAGTATTATTTACGGCAGCAGCTGGAAGCAATTCAGAAGGAACTTGGCGAACAGGATGAGCGAACCGTCGAAATTAATGAATTAAGGGAAAAGATTGAGCAAGCCAAGATGTCAGAGGAAGCCAATAAAGTTGCGCTTCGGGAGTTGGATCGACTCGCAAAAATGCCCCCCGGAGCGGCTGAATATACAGTTAGCCGCACTTACCTGGATTGGCTGATTACTTTACCCTGGTCAGTTGCCACGAAAGATAATCTTAACATAAAAAGAGCCAAAACCATTTTGGATAAAGATCATTACGATCTGGAAAAAGTTAAAGACCGAATTTTAGAATATTTAGCAGTGCGAACATTAAAACCTGATATGAAGGGTCCCATTCTTTGTCTAGTCGGTCCACCGGGAGTTGGGAAAACTTCTTTGGGACGCTCTATTGCCCGAGCTCTTAGCCGCAAATTCGTTCGTATTTCCCTGGGTGGGGTTAGGGATGAAGCTGAAGTTCGTGGGCACAGAAGAACCTACATCGGGGCGCTTCCAGGTCGAATCATCCAAGGGATTCGTCAAGCAGAATCGAATAACCCGGTATTTATGCTTGATGAAATCGATAAGCTGGGAATGGATTTTCGTGGTGATCCGTCTTCTTCATTGTTGGAGGTTTTAGACCCCGAACAAAATCATACTTTTTCAGACCATTATTTGGAAACCACCTTTGATTTAAGCAAAGTTATGTTTATTGCAACAGCAAATTTACTCGACCCGATTCCATCCCCTCTTCGTGATAGAATGGAGGTTCTCGAATTGCCGGGTTACACGGAAGAAGAAAAAGTTCAAATTGCCAAAACTTATATCATTCCGAAGCAATTAGAAGCCCATGGACTAAATTCAAAGCAACTAAAATTTGATAAAAATGCAGTTCTAAAGATTATTCAAGGATATACCCGGGAAGCAGGATTAAGGAACCTGGAAAGAGTAGTTGCTAATATTTGTAGAAGAGTAGCTCGTGGTATTGTAGAAAAACAAATCGCAAGTAGAAAAGTTACATCTAAAAGCCTGCAAGAATACCTTGGCGCGCCAAAGTTTATTTTTGAAACGGCCCAAAGACTCGGAGAACCCGGGGTTGCTACCGGACTGGCATGGACTCCGGCCGGCGGCGATATATTATTCATTGAAGCAACCAAAATGAAGGGTACAACAGGTCTCATCTTAACAGGCCAACTTGGCGATGTAATGAAAGAATCTGCCCGGGCAGCACTATCCTATATTCGGGCTAATGCCGATAAATTAGATATTGATATTGAATTCTTTATGGATTACGAAATTCATATTCATATTCCTGCCGGTGCAATTCCAAAAGATGGACCATCGGCAGGTATTACAATTGCTACTGCGCTTCTTTCATTGGTCAAAAATATTCCGGTTCGAAGTGATCTGGCAATGACAGGCGAACTCACATTACGCGGGAAAGTGCTTGCAATTGGAGGATTAAAGGAAAAAGTATTGGCAGCAAAAAGAGCAGGAATTAAAAAAATTCTAATGCCGGAAAGAAATAGAAGAGATTTTGATGAAATTCCGGAAAACGTAAAAAAAGCTATGGATTTTCACTATGTTGATTCCTTGGATGATGTGTTCAATCTTGCTTTTGAAACAAAACCGGCTAAAAACAGCAAAAGAACAAAAGTTGTTCCCATTGCTGAAAGCATTGAAGAAAACTAAATAAATGGGAAGATATTGAGTTCTGAGCAAAAAATTGACTATTCAAAGACGTTAGAAAAATACCGCTCTTACAGTCAAGAACATGTTTTGAGTCGATGGTCCAATTTATCCACAGAACAGCGAAGAACTTTACTGCAACAGTTAAGCAATGTTGATTTGGAGCTGATTCAAAATTTAGTTGAAAAATATATCCTGAATGGACTGCAAAAAACAGAGACAGAAGTAAAATTCTCCCCACCGGAAGTTATTTCAATTCCTCAAACTCATGAAGAGCTGGAAATTGCTAAAACCGCAGTCCAATACGGTGAAGGAATTATTCGGTCGGGCAAGGTTGGTTTGGTTTTGGTTGCCGGAGGCCAGGGAACTCGACTCGGATTTCCGGGACCAAAGGGAAAATATCCTATGACCCCGATTAAAAACAAGAGCCTCTTCCAAATTCATGCAGAGAAGATTTTGGCGCTTTCGAGAAGATATCAAACAAACCTGCCATGGTATATTATGACAAGTGAAAGTAACGATGATGAAACAAAGTCTTTTTTTGCAGAAAACTCTTACTTTGGCTTGAATCAATCGGATATATTCTTTTTTCAGCAAAATATGATTCCGGGAGTAAACGAATCAGGCAAGTTATTATTGCAATCCCAACACAGAATTTTTACTAATCCCGATGGCCATGGCGGAACTCTTGGTGCATTAAGAAACAGCGGCGCGCTTAAAGATATGGCGGATCGCGGTTTGGAACAGCTCTATTATTTTCAAGTAGATAATGTTCTGCTAAAAATATGTGATCCTGTTTTTGTCGGTTACCATACAAAAGCGAATTCTGATATGTCTTGCAAGATCGTCCAAAAGAAAAACCCGGAAGAAAAAGTGGGTGTTGTGGGGTACTCCAATGAAAAATTAACAGTTATAGAATATAGTGATCTCCCCAAAGAGTTAAAGTTTGCCAGGAATGAAGACGGCTCATTAATATATGGGGCAGGAAATATTGCTGTTCATATGCTGGCGCATTCATTTATCGAAAAACTTACTAACGGCTCTCTTTCGCTTCCCTTTCACCTGGCTCATAAAAAAATTCCTTACCTAAATGAATCGGGAGAAAAGATAAACCCGGATGAGCCCAATGGTTATAAGTTCGAAACTTTCATATTTGATGCATTACAGTATGCAGCCAATCCGGTTGTTATGGAAGTAAATCGAAAAGAAGAATTTAGCCCGGTAAAAAATACCAATGGAGACAATTCGAAACTTACAGCAAATCAAGCTATGTGTAATTTATTTGGCTCCTGGTTCGAAAAAGCCGGGTTTGATGTTCCGCGTGATACGGCAACAGGGAATGTCCTTGGGAAAGTAGAAATTTCTCCTTTATATGCTTTAGATGAAAACGAATTTGTCAATAAAGCACACTCAGAACTGCAATATAATGATGGACTTTATTTAGGCTAAGGGGAAGTTGCAGATTATTCTTTTGGGGGGTTAAATTTTTTTATCGTGTTTTCTACATCGTTTTTTTTGCCCAGTAGTGTGATTTGATCCGCAACTTGAAAACCAAAAGTGCCATCCGGAATAATTGTTTCGTCACCACGCTGTACAACCCCTACCAATACTTGCTTGGGTAACTTGATGTTTTTTAATCGTTTGCCGGCAATTGGCGAATTTTTTTCGATTCTTAACTGTTCGATTGTACAGCCGCCGTCATCCAGGAGTTCTGTTAAAGAATTAATTTTCTCTTTTTTTAGAGTCTCCGGAGAAAGTTTTGAATACAGTTCATGAATTTCGATTTTTTGTTTGTGCAGTTCGGCTTTATATTCATCGATTTTATCTGAGAACTCCTTTAAGTCAGACGATGATTTCTTTAACTTCTTGGAATTGTACATAGCATGAAATTCATTGCCCAATTCGGTGTATGAATCCTCTATCTTTTTTTCGATTGATTTTTTTTCCATTTTAGCTTTATTAAGTACAATGAATTCGGTGGATTTTTCACTTAATTTCTCAATACCTTCTCGGGCTGTTTCTGCACTCACTTTTGAAAAATCCGATATTGAGGATTTGAGTTTTTCAAAGACATCCATTGTTATATTCTCCAATTTTATTTTAGTAGAGAGTATACATAAGCAGTTCTAAACTTATCAATATTAGTTGTGTAAATCAATTAATATCTTCTTCTTGTTTGTCCGAAAAGGGTTAAGAGTTTATGCTGGTAATAAATATTTGAGCAACACTTGGGAGTTTATTGTGTTTTAATACCATCTATAAATTTTAGTAACCTGCAGTTAGTATTGATTTTTAAGAATTAAATATTAACGTTAATATTCATAGCGAAATATGATTAATTAGCCGATAGGATAGTGACTTTTAGATATTTAAGCAATTCATATTATTGAAGGTTTTATCAGCAAAAAATGCCCAAAAGCAAAACAAAAAGAATCTTTGTTCAAACGCTGTTTTTGGCGCTATTTCCATGGTCTTTACTTAATGCACAACTGCCTATGCCTGCGCTTAAAGGAACATTAACTTCAAAACACCTCAACAAAGGGATTATTAAAGACGCTCCTCCGTACGAGCATTTGAGTCGTATTCAATCCCTACCGGAAATTAAGAAAAGTGTAACAGGATCTGTTAAAGCAATCATCCTTCTGGCTGATTTTCCTGATTATTCCTGGGATACCCAACAAGATTCAAATTTTATTAATCCCATAAATGAGCCGGGATTTGAGGGACTTTACCAGACCAGTTATTACGAAGAAATGCTTTTTAGTATCCATTCATTTAAGGATCCATATAGCCAGAGTTTGATAACCGGTAGTATGCGAGATTATTATGTTGAAAATTCATATGGGCAGTTTGATGTTGATGGGACTGTGACGGCATGGTATACAGTTAGCCAACCGTATTCATATTATTCAAATCATGATGGCTTACCAAATACTTCAGATGACTATGGTCTTAATAGTGGTTATGTTTTTTTGAAATCATTTATTCATGAAGTCTTAGAATTAGCAGATGCGGATATTGATTTTTCGGAATTTGATGAAGATGGCGACAATGTAGTCGACGCGCTATTTATTGTGCATGCAGGACCCGGTGCTGAGGAATTGTATATCAGTAGTTATGATGCCCATTTTAATTATTTTTGGTCTCATCAAGCTTCTGTTCAATATCAAACGGCAGACGGTATAAAAGTTGGCCGGTATACCATTGAACCGCAAAACGGAACGATTGGCGTTTTTTGTCATGAATTTGGCCATACTTTAGGGTTGCCGGATTTATATGATACGGATAGATCTTCCGAGGGAATCGGGGAATGGGGATTAATGGCAAGTGGAGGGTGGTGTCATCTTCCCGGAGATCGTTTCGGAACCCGGCCGTCACATTTTACTGCCTGGTCCAAAATGCGCCTTGGTTGGCTTCAACCGCAAATGGTCAGATCTGGCTCCAATAGTTATCGTTTACCCCCGGTTGAAAGTGAACCCTTTGCTATTCAGGTCTGGAACGATTCTATGTCAACAAATTTAAGTGATCCGGACGAATATTTCTTACTGGAGAACAGGCAAAATCAATTATTTGATGCTGCATTAACTCGCAGGCAAGTTGATTTTAACCGGCCATTGGCAAACGGGCTTATCATTTACCATGTTAACAAAAACCGATTTCACAACAGTGATGATTCCAGAAGATTAATAGATGTGGAAGAAGCAAGTCCTATTTTGATAAACGACACTTGGTTTGAACAGCTGGATTCACCTAGAGATTTATCTTCATATCAATTTCTAAATTTCGGAAACAGGGGGGATAACGGCGACCCCTTTCCTGGCTATTCCGATTGGTATGAAGATTTGACTGATTTTTTTGGAGAACGAGATAAAGATGAGTTTAGTGAATACTCAATTCCAAATACGCGAACCAATGACAACAAAGTGACTTTTATTTCGGTTAAAAATATTCGAATCGAAGGAGAAGATGTCCTTTTTGACTTGGATACGGATGAAACCCTAACTAGTGCTCTAACAAGTAAATCATCAACCCAACCGGAAAGTTATACATTTTCCATTTTTCCCAACCCAATGAAAGGAGCCTCAAAATTCTTATTGAGAGGGGAGTTTAATGATCCCAATCAAATTGGGAGAATTACCATTTACAACCTTCTTGGCCAAAAAGTTTATCATGATGAATTTTCCTTAACTCATAGTACGGGAAAATTGATTTTATGGGATGGAAGAGATAACCTGGGCAGAATAATGCAAACCGGGATTTATTTTGTTGTTGTTCAGTATGGCTCGTTCAAAGTTTCGGAAAAGCTCATTATTACTTTGTAAAATCTCCTTTCATACAGGATAACAATTTCACCACGTTTTTTCTTAAATTGGTAATTGAGTAATTGATATTAAAGCTTGATAATCCTTCTTTTTTCTTGTGATCCAAACACTTAATGCTTAATTTAAAATATAAAAGGAACAAATAAGTTAGGGTCTATGGTGGGTAATAAAAATGTAAATGTACTCATTGTTGATGACGAAAAAGACTTTCGAGATCTGTTTGCTGAATTGGTAACCAGGATGGGTTATTCAGTAATTACAGCAGAAAACGGTAAAGCGGCATTGGAAAAAATAAAGAAAAAACCCATTCGGGCAGCAATCATTGATTACAACATGCCAGGAATGAATGGCCTGGAGTTGTTAACACAAATCAAAAAACAAGATAACGAGGTATTTGTGGTTTTGATTTCAGGATATGGTAACGGGGAATTAGAAACGGAAGCTTTACAAAAGGGTGCTGATGAATATGTAGTTAAACCGATGGATATAAATAAACTTCAAGACGCCCTGCAGAAAGCTCTTCGATAGATTCCTTTTAGACAATTCCCATAAAAGTTTTACCCTTCTCTTAACTTGCATCCGAACGAAAATTAACTTTTTTAACAATTCCGGATTTTGTTAGCCGCAATCTTTTCACTTTGAAATGATGAGATTCCGGCTTAAAGAGCGGCTATGGGTAAAACCTTATTTAGCGGAATCTCATAAAACAAGAAAATAGTCAAACGCGTTTCTAAAATAATTTATTTATATTTATAAATAACGTGTCATAAGAGTTTAAAAAGGAAAGATTGCAGAACCCTCTTTAAAGAAATACCGAATCCTTCCGATTTAGATAAAATAAAGGAAAATATATCCTCAAGGTTGAACTCATTGATATTGGGACAATTTATTGAAAGTAAATTACTTTAATCAGGATAATACAATTAGGATTTTGGTTGATGAGGAAACCATTGATATTGAAAATGCAGATCAGCTCCGTGAGATTCTTATTGATCAAGTTTACACCGGTAATACCGATTTACTTTTAGATTTACAGAAAGTCACCTTTATAGACAGTTCCGGTTTAGGAGCACTTGTCTATGGACTAAGAGAGGCAAGGCGTTACAAAGGTTCGATTCGAGTTTCCGGGCTCACAGAACATGTCTCTTCTATGTTTTCAATAACCCGCTTAAACAAAATTTTTGAAGTAATTTAATTTTACATGAGTAAAACACTAACTGATAGTTTTCGGGTAGAGTTTTCGTTTTTAGGAACTGTTGAAAATATTCGCAGGTTCTCTGTGGTGGGGAAAAATATTGTTCAATCCATTTGGCCTGATAATCCGAATCTAGCCTTTGAGGTTGAACTTTGTCTTACAGAAGCTCTGACCAATGTTCATCTTCATGTAAATCATAAAAATTGCCAAGAGAAATTGACTTATAAAATTGAAGGAAAGGGAAATAAAATTTGTATTCGTGTATTTGATTCCGGAGACGGATTTTCTCTTGAGCAAGTCATTCAACGAAATGATCATGATTTATTATTGGACCATGGAAGAGGACTTAGGATCATTCACAACCTGGTTGATCGCTTAGATTACAGCAAGGGTAAACAAAGAAATCAATTGATTATTGAAAAGATAGTAAACGAGTAAGCTCGTCATAATGAAGGATAATACTACAACACCGAAAGCGGTAACACTGGAAACTGATTGCTTTGAAGGCATTATGCTAAAAATCAATCAATTGATACCGTTCTCATTCTGGATTAAAAGAGAGGGTTGTTTAATTTTTTCTTCAAATGGAACTGAGAATGGATATCTGGAGGAAAGCCTGCAATGTGAAGATACAACGTTGACCCTAGGAATCTCACCAGATGTTCAAAAGTATTCTTTAGGGCTTAAAGAAACCTTTGTTCAATTATTACAGCTTGTGCTTAATAATCAATCTCGGGTTGAAGCCGAGATGAACTCCTTTTCCGCCGAATTATTGAATCGCTATGAGGAATTAAATCTTCTTTATGAATTAAGTCAGTCTATCGGAGCTGATTTTGAGCTGGATAAGATATTCGATGTGTTAATAGAAAAAATAGAAATTGTTCTCGATGTAGCAAGAATATCCATTATGCTCTTCGAGGAAGAGACGGAAGAACTGATCGTTGTTGCTGCGAAAGGTTTTGATGTAAAGCAATTGGAGAATCACAGGATTTCATTAAAAGAGGGTATCAGTGGTTACGTACTACGCCGTGGTGAGCCTCTTTTGGTTCAAAATGGTAGTAAAATTCCAAATGACGTCAAAGTTCACACCAGAGATTATAAAACAGAGTCTTTCATCTCCGTGCCGCTGATTTGCACACATGTCGAGGGTAATGAAATACCAATCGGTGTGATTAATGTGACTGAAAAAAGAAATACCAAAAGCTTAACTTCTGGCGATTTGAAGCTCTTAAATTCCGTGGCTTCTATTGCAGCAATTGCAATTTATAATAACCGCCTCATTGAAACAGCTAAAGAATCGGAGAGAATGAAAAAGGAACTGGAAATTGCAGAAACGATTCAACTCGGGTTATTGCCGAATCACTTTCCTGTTCTCCCTGATTTAGAAATTTTTGGAAGATGCTGGTCGGCAACCAATATTGGGGGTGACTATTTTGATTTTTATATAGAGAATGAAGACCGTGTGGATTTGGTTATTGCAGATGTATCGGGCCATAATGTGAGTGCTGCACTAATGATGGCAGTTACAAGAAGTGTTCTTAAATCATTAATGCAGGAATCAATACCGGTATCAGAGGTGTTAAATCGAGCCAATAGGACTCTCTTTGAAGATCTGAATCGAGCTGGATTTTTCATTTCGATTTTTCTAATTCGCTACAATCGAAAAACAAAAGAATTAACCTACGCGAATGGTGGACATCACCCCGTGATGTGGTATAGAGGTAAAACAAGAGAAATCAACCAACTGGATGCCGAAGGCCTTTTGTTAGGTGTATTACCTGAGGTGCAATTCCAAGAAAAATCAGTTACTGTTAAATCGAAAGATATTCTTGTGATGTATACCGATGGCTTAGTTGAGATCGACAGTCCTGAAGGAGTAATTTTGGGATACGATAAATTGAAGAGTGACATCGCTCATTCAGCAGGAGAATCTGCCAAAGAATTAGTAAAATTAATTTTTGAAGGGGTGCAAGATTTCAATCATAATACCATACAAAAAGATGATCTAACCTTGCTGGTTTTGAAGATAAAATAGACTAAATAGTTAAATGATGCTTTCAAAGTATGATTAAAGCTGTCATTTATGTCGATAATATAAAAAAGTTAGAATCTGAAAATAAAGTATAAGGATAATTTTTGATTGGAAAAACGAATATTCTAATTGCTGTGAACGAAATATTTATTAGCAGATCTCTTTCTTTGTTGTTGACGGAAAAAGGCTATAGAGTAGAAACTGTACGTTCTTCCAAACAAGCTTGGGAGCATATCCAAAATGGTTTTAATCCTGATGTTTTATTTGTCGATGATCTGGCTTCGGATTTTTGTGGGCTGCAATTGTGCCAAAAAATCAAAGAGAATTCACAACATCAAAATATTTATGTAATCTGGATAACGGACCGATGGCGTAAATACGACATCGAAAAAGCAAAGCTTGTGGGAATTAATGAGTATATGACAAAGCCTTTCAGCCCTTCCAAAATCACTAGACGGATGCGAGAAATTCTAAATGCGAGAAATGATGAAAAAACCGGACAATCTGAAAAACATCATCAGCCAGATACAGACTCTACCTACGCTTTCTAAGGTTGTTAAGCGTGTTATTGAGTTAGTAGAAAATCCGGAAACGTCTCCAGCTTGTTTGGCCAGGGCTATTTCTACGGATGCTGCTATGGTTAGCAGAGTTTTAAAAGCTGCAAATTCTGCATATTATGGTTTACCCAAGCAGGTGTCCACCATTACTCAGGCAACTGTTGTATTAGGGTTTAATACGATTAAAAATTTGGTCTTAGCGACATCCGTGTTTTCCATTTTTAAAGGTAGTGGAGTTAGTAGATTTAACAGGGAGGAATTTTGGTTACATTCCATCGGTTGTGCTACAATAAGCAAAATAATATGCAGGCAAATCCACATCGGTTTACCAGAGGAAGCATTCATCGCCGGTTTGTTTCACGATATAGGAAAGATTGTAGAAGATCAATTTCTTCATGATAATTTTGACAAGATTCTTACTTGTATTGACAAAACTCATGTTTCGTTTAAGGAAGCTGAGCAAACTATACAAGGGATAGATCATACCGAAATTGGATTTTGGTTGTGTGATAAGTGGAATTTTCCATTACATCTGCAAGAAGCAGTTGCATTTCATCATAACCCCAGGAAAGCCACGATCAATAAAGAGTTGGTTAGCCTGGTTCACCTGGCAAATTCGATTGCAATAGAAGAATCATTAGGCAATGGCGGCGATCCATTTATGCCAGCAATTGATCCAATTGTTGAACAAATATTGGGGATAACGCAACCTGAGATTTATGAGTTAAAAGAAGAAATTTTCGATGAATATGATAAAGCTATTGGTTTTCTCGAATTAATGGTGAGTAAATAAGGGAAATACAGTTTTGAAATGAGGTGATAAATTGTGAAAACGTTACTACAAGAAAACTATACAAGGTCAAATGGAGAGGGACAGGCAGATTTTCAAAATAATTTTGAGGAATATAAACATATTTTTCAAGAAACAAGACGCTTAGGCGATATTCATCAAGTCGATAAAGTATTTAAATGTGTGATCAAAATTTTGCAGCAGGTTGTTGAGTTTTCCGGAGCTGCTTTTATTGAAAAAGAGAAATTTGCAGATCATTACCATCTAAAAAATGAATATAAATTAAATAGCAAACTTGATAAACATCTTCGCTGGTTGGAACGCTCCGGGTATTTAAAATGGGTTAGTGAATCTGATACAGTATCATTAATACCACCGGATGATGAGATTGCAAGTAATCATCCGTTACTCATTATTCCATTATTAACAGGTAAAAAAATAATTGGCGCGTTGGTCGTTTTCCTTAAAATAAATTCAAAGGATATAACATCTAATAATTCCGATCTACTGACTTTAATCGGATCGCAAGCTGGGGTGGCTTTTGAGAATGCACGCTTGTATGAAGAAATGGCCACAAAAAGTCATGTATTGTCAAGTATGAAATCATTTATGGAAAATTCAATCGAGAGTGTTGGAGACGGCATTATAGCGATTGATCTTGATAAGAAGATTTCACTGTTCAATTCAGCGGCAGTTGAAATTTTAGGCCCTCAACATGACACAGCGATTGGATTACGATACAATGAATTGTTTGACCAGGAATTTGTTGATTTTTTAGATCAATTATTTGATTTGACTCTTACAAAAGGTGAAAACCGAGATGAATTTTCTTATCGAAATCCAATAAGTAAAAAACGATTTTTGATGGAAATATATGCCACCATTCTTAAAAATGATGAAGGTGAAAAAATTGGCGCTATTGCCGTTTGCCGCGATTTGACAGAGCAGCAGGAGTTGACTCAGTTACGTCAGTTGGATCAATTGAAAGATGAATTTATTTCGACTGTTTCTCATGAATTAAGAACGCCTTTAACCTCAATCAAATCTTTTACAGGTATTTTAAAAGATCTTGAAAACTGTGATGCCAAAAGTCAAAGAGAATTCCTCGATATTATCGATAAAGAATCAGACCGGTTGATCCAATTAATCGAGGAACTATTAGACATCAGTAAAATAAACAGGGGAGAATTCAATTCAGAAATCGGGTTCATCAATATCAAAGCTGTGTTTAAGAAATCATTATTCGTATTGCAGGCTGTAGCCGGTGCAAAACGCATTAATTTTGAAGCCGATTTTAATGGTAACGAAATTGTTCTTAGTGACGAAAAACGGCTCATTCAGGTGTTTGTCAATTTAATTGGGAATGCCATAAAATTCAGCCCTGATGGAGGAATAATAAAAATATGGACAGAGAAAATAAAAAGCAATGGCATGAAAGATAAATGTAACTATTTGAAAATTTCTATCAAGGATGAAGGAATAGGCATACCTAAAGAATCCAGGACTATCGTATTCGAAAAATTTAAACAGCTTAGGGATGATCCCAGTACCAAACCAAGTGGCAGTGGTCTTGGGCTATGGCTTTGTAAAAAAATTATTGAAGAACACGAGGGCACAATATGGGTAGAGAGTGAGCCAAATAAGGGCTCTACGTTTATCTTTACACTACCCAATCCGGATTAAAACTAATTTAAACTGAAGTATGAACATATCAGAAGAAAAAGGAATTTCGTTCATTGAGATTCTATTTATTGCAGGAATTTTAATCGTGTTATGTTGTATGGCATTTATGAAAATCTCCAACCAAAACCAACAAAAAAATGAAGTCCATCTTCAAAAATCCTCAAAAGAATTTCGTCTGGCTATTTATAATTACTTTCTCGACCATGGACATTATCCGTGCTCTGAAAATGATTATAACAAGAAAGGCGATTTGAGCATATTACAGAACCAATTGCTGTGGTATACTAACGAATACGGAAAACCGGCTAAATTAAGGAATCGCGAAAACAGGTTCGGACCGTATCTTCCGGAATTTCCCATTGAGCCGATTTCAAATTTGCATACTGTCAAACTTGATTCAAGTGAATCTAAAACTTTGCTGGAATTAAGACTGAAAACTGCAGATGATTCGACTGCCACAGGCGGGTGGTTGTTTCAAGCGAAAACTGGTTTCCTTATAGCCAACCTGAATAGGAAATTCTTCAAGGATTATTATGCCTATTATTAGCCGTTAATCTGCAGCGGATTATTCGTAAACAATGTTTAGAAGTAATAAGATTTTCTTTTTTACAAAAGGTTAGATGAATAGATGATAGGGTTTTTAAAAAGAATATTGGGAAAGCAAAAGAATCTTAGTTTCGGATTAGATTGGGGGACGCATTCCGTTAAACTTATCGGGCTAAGGATGTTGGAGTCAAAATATGAACTTACTCATATACTATTTTTTGAGCTCCCGGTTTTTTCTTCTGCAAAAAACTTAACAAAAATGATTCAACATAGGTTGAAAAAAATTAATTTTTATGGTGCTAAGATTACTGTTGGTTTACCATCTGATGGGGTTAAGATGCATCCAACGAATAAATCAATATTGAGGAAAATTCTAAATTATGCTCGCAAAAAAAAACAGCTTGAAGATAATTTGGACAATCAAAAATATAATCTTGATGTTACGGAAGAGTTTGTAAAAAGTGAATGGAGCCCAAGAAAAGCATTAAAAGGTTTTCCGAAAAGACTGGAAATAGATAACCTGACAATTCCACTACTGCAGAATACTTCAAAAGAGGAATATTATTTATTTTTAAATATTGGTTATAAAAAGAGCCAGTTAATTTTTTCACTCGGTCAAAACATACTCGAAATTAAGACACTCAAATTCTCATTCAAATCAATTATTCCAAAAAATATAAATCAACAAACCCGGAAAAGAATATTTGATGCTTTAAAATCCGATCAAATTTCTTATGAGAATAAGAATTGGATTTATAAAGAGGATGCCTTTATCGTCGGGTTTGGGAATATTTTGATTGATATTCAAGGAAACTTAAAAGAACTGGAAAATGAGCTAAAAGAATTATTATTGATTCTAAAAAATCAATACAATGTTCAAATCTTCCAAATTAAAATATTAGGCGGTGGCGGGCTTTACAACTGGTTGAAAGAATATATTTCGCAGAATATGAACCTACAAATTCAAAACGTGAATCCCTTTACACAACTCTCAATGGGTAAGGCAAAAAATAATTTTGATCATCTGCATGATATTAAGCCAATTTTTTCTCAAGCAATAGCTTTAGCCATGGCTGGCGCTCAATCAAAGCAAAGGAAGAGATTAAATCTGATCAGAAGTATTCCTGAAAACACTTCGACCGATAAATCGGTTATGAGAGGAGTGCGTTTAATTGGGTTATCGACGGCTTTTACGCTACTTTTTATTTTTGTATTAACGACTTATAATTATAATCAAAAACTTCACGAGTTTTCGCGTTTAAGTGTACAAAAGAAAGAAATTGAAAGTAATCTATCGAGTTTTAGAAAATTAAATAATTATAATTTATTATTGACTAATAAGCAAAAAAAGGAAATTCCTCGAACAACATTTAGAAAATTATCATCAATTTTGACTTTGGTGAGTGAACAAATTCCCCGGGGGATATGGGTTACTGACATAAAAATAGTTACAAAAGAAAACTCAAAGAGAAAATCAAAAAGAAAAAAAGAACCAGTATCCATCGTCATAGAAGGCAAAAGCGTGTCCGGAAATTACGTCACTGAATTTTTTAATAAGTTGTCAGCAACTGGGTATTTTTCACAATTGTTATTAAAAAAAATTGATGAAGATCATAATACTAGCGATCTCATATCTTATAAACTGATTGCTAACATTCGAGAAAGTAATGTCAAAGTTTCGACTAAAAGTTAATTATCGATCATCAAAATTTAGCAGGTATTTACCCAGGATCCAGAAGGGGATAAGTACTATTCTTATTCTCTTACTAACCTTTGTAACCACTTATGTGATGTCAACCAGAATTACATCCATCATTAAAAAGACAATTAATCTTAACACAGAAATAGTCCAACTTCGTAATGAAGTTACTCTTACTTACAATAATTTTCAAAAATTAGAAGAAGTTGACGTACAGGCTTTTAATTGGCTTCCGGTAAATTCAATTCCAAATTTCCAGGTATGTGAAAATGATATGGACGTTTATCAGCGAATCATTAAGATGGGGTTAGAGAAAAAGATAGATCTAATAGACTTGTCCGTACAAACACAGGAAGAGATCCCTGTCGGATATGCGTATCGTTTTCAACTTAATGCTTCCTTTGCAAGCATTGTAGAGTTTTTAAAAGGTATTGAATTGGAATTTGTAGTTTTTGAAATAAAAACAGTACACCTGAAGCCCGAAATAGCCGAAGATACATATATGGATAAAGTGCATCTTTACCTTGAAGGTTGGTTGTTATAATTTGAAAAGTGAAGCATTATTTACTTAATTATCTCATGAAAAATGTAGTAAAATTATTGGTAATTGCAATAGGTGGTGCTACGACAAGTTTATGGCTTGGTGGAATTGATATTAAACATAAATTTGAGAACATTCACTTTGGCCAGATGAATATTGCGAATTCCCTAATTCCAACGTTAAAAGGTCTGCTTAACAACCGAAGTCAATTGGCTACTTCGAATGATATGAATGAAATAGATATGCAATTAAGAGATCCGTTTCTGCCATCAAATATTAATTCAGGTTCGAATAAGCGGACATCCAAACGTTTATTAGAAGGTTTGGTCTATCGTGATGAGAAAGAATACGCATTAATTGGTGGAAAAATGGTAGCCCTTGGAGATTGGGTTCGTAATATGAGAGTAATCATGATTCGTAATGACAAAGTTGTTCTGGCGAACAACAAAAGCATCCGAGTGCTTTACCTGTTTTAGTTTAATGAAAGGCAAGTTTTGAAAGATACCAAGTTTAATTTATCACGTCAGGAATTGTTTGAAAGATTGATCCTTTCGCAAAAACAAATTTTGGTTTACAGCAAAGACTTTGCACAAATCTACCGTAAAGAGCGGGAACGCCGTATCCATTTGGAAGAAACCCACAACAAACTAAAAGCTATTGTAAACAGCATCTCAGATGCGATGGTGGCAACAGATAACAATTTGGTCATTACAGAATTTAATAAGGCATTTGAAAATATAATTGAAAAAACACCGGAAAACATTCAAGGATCGTCGATTGTTAGGTTGCTGCCAATTCAAGATCTTACCCCCAAAATCAATCAGTTTAAGACTGAAGATTCCACGGTATTAACTCTCGAATTTTCAATAAATTCCCTTGGCGAATCAGTCTACCTGGCTACTGTAACCAAAACCGTCAGCCAACAAACAGAAAGGAGTGGCTTTGTTTTTGTTCTCCGGGATATTACGGAAAACAAGCGCCTGGAAAAGCTTAGAACTAGCTTATTCACTTTTGCTTCCAATGAAATTAAAACTCCCTTAAATGGTTTGATTGGGGTTTTAAATTATTTGTACAGTGATTTGAAAACAAAATTAAACGAAGATGAAAGTGCACACTTTCGGTTTTTAATAGAATCCGGAGAGAATTTGGAAAAAATAATGGAAGACCTGATGAGGCTTTCTCCGTTAGCTTCGGAAAATGACTCAGAGGTTTCTCCGGTTGAATTGAACGAAACAATAAAAAGTGCCATTGCCAACATCGATTCGGAATCATATAGGCTAAAAGTACAAATTCAATTTGAAAAATCCGACAACGTCTATATTTTAGCGGACAAAATATTATTTAATAAAGCAGTAGAAAACATTATAAAAAATTTGGTTTTCTGTTCTCATCAAAATTCTGTATTGAAGATTAATTTGGTACAAAACCAAAGTGAAATGGAAATTCAATGTAAGAATTCAACAGTAAATGAAGAAAAAGCCAGGAATTTTAAGAAAGAGTTGAAAACACAAAATGATCACGAAATAAATAAGCAAGGGATTAACCTGGCGCTGGCAAAAGATATTGTGGAATGGAATGGTGGGAAATTTCAGATACGGGGAAAGAAATCTTTGGTTTTGGTCATCAAATTTTCTAATTGGAATTCGGAATTAAAGGCTTTAATGAAGGATTAAAGAAATTAATATTTGTAATAAGCAATAGGTTATAAAATGAGTGGATATTTCTCAAAAAAAATTTTAGTTGTTGATGATGAAGAGGAAATCAGATCGTTGGTTAGAGAAACACTGATGGTTGATGATTTTAATGTGGTAGAAGCGGAAGACGGAGATCGAGCATTGAACATGATAGCTAATGAAGCTCCCGATCTGGTATTGTTGGATGTTCGAATGCCGGGACGATACGATGGATTGGAAGTCTGCCGGCAGATTAAAAATGATTCTAAAACTCGCGATATACCGGTAATTTTTCTCACAGCTGTTCCGATTCCTGAATTAAAATACCGGGAAACTAATGCCCAGGGTGTTTTTAGTAAACCGTTTAGTCCGATCAAATTGGTTGATAAAGTATATCAAACACTTGGTTTAAATTGAGTAACAGTAAGTTTATGAAAGAAGCAGGACATAAAAAAAAAACTGACAATAAAAATTCCAAATCATCGAACGCTGACATGCTGGTCGAAGAATTGTTCCGGAATTACAATGTCAGCACTGAACTCATAAAAAAAAGTACGGATCTGGATGAATTGTTGGACACGATCTTAAAAGAATATAATGATCGATTTGATGAAATTCCGGGAGTCGATTTAGTCAATGTAGATCAATTGGATGATAAATGCCTTGTTAAAGAAAAGCTCAGATCTTTTGTTATGTTTGCGTCACATGCAATAGTTTTAAAAGAGAATGCAGAAGTATTTCATAATCTCGAGGAGTCCAATAAAAACTTATATAAAGCCAAGATAAAATTGGAGAAGCAAAATAATCTTCTCGAACAAATGAATCAGCAATATTTGAACATGCTGGGATTTGTCTCTCATGAATTAAGAAATCCGTTGATTTCGATTCTCGGTTTCGCCGAGTTATTGGATGAGGAATTGTTGGGAGAACTAAAAACCGAACAAAAGAAAGCCGTGTCAGTCATTATTCGGTCCTCCAGATTATTAATTGAAATGATAAAGAATTATTTGGATTTGGCTAATATTGAACAAGGTGACCTGGTTATTGATAAAAAGAGGTTTGACTTACACAAAGATATTCTTTCGTTTGTGTTGGAAGAAATGACCGAACAGTACAACCGGAAAGAATTGAATGTATGGGTAGAAACAGATCTGGACAGCATTGTGGTTGATTGTGATTCCGGGTTAATGAGAGTCGTTTTTAACAATCTCCTTTCAAATGCTGTTAAATACTCCAACCAGGGAGGGAATGTGGTCGTTGAGATGGTGAGAAAAGAGGACAATTTTGAAATCAGTGTTCTGAATACTGGCCAGGGTGTTAAAAGAAATCAATTGAAGAATTTGTTTAAAAAATTTACCCGCATTGAATCTGAAAACCAGCTTGGAATGAAAAGCTCCGGGCTTGGTTTGTATAACGCAAAACATATTATTAAGAAGCATGGTGGATCCATTTGGGTGGATACCGAGTATGGAAAATATTTCAAGGTATCATTTTCATTGCCGGTATGCTTGGAGGCAATGAACCCAATAATAGCCCGGCAAGCTGTAGGATAATTTAAGAAAATGAAATTCAGGATTAGCATAATTGAACCGGATATGAATGCCAGAAATGTTCTGAATAACGTTTTGAAGGAATCTGGGTTCGAAGTCTTCTCCTATGCTGATGGTGAAACTGCTTTGGAGAAATGGAAGACAGTAAAGCCTCATCTTGCAATTTTTGAGTGGAGCTTAAAAGGTTATTCAAGTTCTAAATTATGCCGGGAAATCAACATTCATTATCCCGAAATGCCGTTCTATATTTTATCCGATATTCGTGATATGAATGTCAAGCTTGAAGCATTGCAAGCAGGCGCTTTGGACTTCCTGACAAAGCCATTTGACCGGGAGATGTTATTGGCAAAAATTAATACAGCTTTACGGATTTATAGTTCCAATTCCAGAGATTCCAAAGTTAATGGATCAAGTGATAACAAGAGCAAGCCTTCATTTGTTGAGTATTTGATTACAAAGAAAATTAAAACAATTAAACCGGCGCCGGATGGACAATCAAAGTTTGGGTTTTCTTATAAACTGCTTTCGAAATGGGATAATAAGGAACTAAATCCCGAACAACAAATCGAATTTCTAGAAAAAGTGGAAAAAGATGGATGGTTAGTGAAACGAATTTATGACATGGTTAAGACCTGTCCTACATGCAGCTCTTATCAAATAAATATTAGAACCGTTTGCCCTGACTGCCATTCTCCTATATTCACCCAGGACATACAATTTAAGAACTCTGAAAGCAATTCATTTAATAGTGGAATTTCTCATTTTAACAGATGTGAAAGATGCCAATCTGAATTTAAGCATGGATTGTCTTTCGCACGCTGTTGGTCATGTGAAACGGAATTTAAAGAGGAAGAGGCCAACGCCCAAATTATTTATTCATTTTCATTGAAGCCTGGAATTGTTCCGGATAAACCGGACGATAATGCATTGCAGATGATTCTAAATGAAAATGGATTACAAACATTGGACGGTTGTATTTTTGAGGATTTTTTAAGATTGGAAAAGCACCAGCATCATTTGGCTCAAAAACCTTATGCTGTGCTTCATCTCCGCTTTTCGACGATGAATCAAGCTGAAAATAATTCTGAAAACAAAAAGAAAATTAACCATGTTGTTTTAATGGTAAAAAAATTAATGCAACCCCAGGATGCGGCGTTTTGTAAAGCCCCAAATGAACTCATCCTTTTCTTTTCCTACACGGAACCCCAAGTTGCAGAAGCCAGGGCAGCGAGAATCAATTCTTACTTAAATAAATTAGAGTTGGATTCCTTTGTGCAATTGGACTTAACCATCCACAACTATTCTAATGTTTTGGATATCTTGGAACGAGAAATCGAAACAGTCTAAACCCAATTTATATTTTTTCAATTTCGGTGATGCAGCTGTCAAGTTCAAACTGAACTGTAAAACGCAGTGCTCGCTAAGAACCATGTGTACTTACCAGGTTTTTGATTCTTGGTAAACTCTGCGCTCTCTACCGTTAATTAACCTGTTTTTCAGGTTGATCCTCTCTTCAAAATGTGTTTTCCATGCAATAAAACAGAAAATTGAGTTATTTTACCAAATTGATTTCAGCTGTTTGAACTACTGTCATTGGAATGTCCATCCCTTGAGAAGGTATGGCGACAACGCCTTCAGTCTGCGAATTTGAAGTGATGTTCACAAAAACTCCGGTCGCATAATCAAAGTAAAAAACTCCGGTGCCGGTACCTATTCCATCAAATTCAAGATCCATTCCGTTTTGTTGCCCTTTACCTGATAGTTTCATCGAGACTTCAACGTCAAACCGTAAGCATTCCGTGTTTTGTTTGGTTTCAACACCAACAAATTTGTAAGTAGTATTTGAATTGATATCAAGGTTCAAAGGACCGCTTTTCACAGTATTTGTTTCTTTATGAGGCCAACTATCCCCGATTTTCAAAACTTTTTCCGGGAAAATTATAAATAAATTTTTCAGCAATATATCGATATTACTGCCCAGGGCCAACTTTTTTATTGCCTCAGTGCCGGTTATTTTTGTTACTTTGCCGAAAGGATCTGAGGTTATTTTCACATTGGAACTTAGTAGTTTTTCTTTGTAATCGCCGATGCCGGTTAACCCGGGTGCGTTTGATTCGATAGTAGCAGATTCAAAAGTAACATCATAGTTAATCTCGTTTTCAGTTACACCGCTTACTTTTAAAATCATACTCATATCTGACTTCGTTCCAAAATTTTGTTCTTGCCCCATCATGTTTTGGGTAATATCAGAATTTGAAGTAATCATGTATTTTGCTACAGAGCCAATCTTGGGCTTATAAACAATCTGGAATCCCTTCGTGCTCATTTCAGTTAAATTCATCTTACTTGCACTGCATGACCAAATAAATGCCACAGTTACAAAGGTTAAAATAGTTCGCATTGTGGTTCTCATAATATTTCCTGCCTTATAATTTTGATTAAGTTAATTAATTAACCTGGATAATTCATAGCCACCAAGACTCAAAGACACAAAGCTTTAAAAAATAAAGGTTAAGAAAGATTGATTTTTTATATTGACATAAAATTGGTTCATAGTAATTTTCTTTATAACTTTAATATTCTTAGTGACTTAGAGTTTTTG